>NZ_JAHRFC010000063.1:0-28612 GCF_020883015.1 Microcoleus sp. CAWBG640 | reverse complement strand
CAGTATCAGATTTGGGAATATAGACAGTACCGCTATTTTTGGGGTCGGTTTTAGACTCTTTTACTTGTTTGTCGTACTTGATAATTTCTTGTTGGTAATCTTTGAGTAATAGCCTCACCTGTATTGAAATAACAGCATTACACAAAGCCAACCTACAAGTTTGTAATTGAGCAATGGTTGTTCTCAATTGTTTTTTATTTTCATTGATTTTCACTATGGCAGCCATAGCTTCCGGTGACAAGTTATCATTAGCTAAATCAGTTAATGCCTGAACGTGTTGAACGCTGGGCATTCCTAAGTCTAATTGGGATTTGTTGTTTAAATTTGACAAAGCTACTTCGTTAAAACCGTCAATATTAACTACCATGTCAAACTCTTGACCCACCGCTAGAAAGTAGTTTAAAATCAATAATTGTTGGGGCTGTTTGTAACCACCGTTGGCAAAATTTAAAACAATAATTTCTTTGTCGGCAAATTCTGGATAACTTTTTAACTTCCTAGATAACATGGTACTTTCGTATTCATCCACGGCGAGGTTGTTGGCTACCGAACCGCCAAAAATCCCGATAATAAATTGATTTTTACTGGTTTTAGCAAAAGGATATTGTAGGGGAGTATAAAAACCGCTCTTGTTGACTTTTAAATTATATTTTTTATTGCTAAAAGCACCTTGTTTCATGACATAGCCAAAAAATGGGTGCAGTCTTTCAACGGTGGAATCATCTAGCCGAATTCCGATTCTTTGAATGTCCTCTACTACTGGTTCTTTTGTTTTATTTCGGGTATAAAACAATTGATTTTGAGTGATAAAATAAAAAGCTAGGGACAAAGATTCCAGGCAAACAAATAGGATGGTAAAATTAATAGCGATTACACTAAATAGATTTTTGCCTTTGTTTATATCTTTTGAATCTTTCATCAGATTTGACATACTAGCGTTGACCCTTTGGCATTTGAGACTGTTTCAAATTTTCGCACAAATTTCGATTAATCATGATGCTAGCTAGCCGATGTCCAAGTTGATTCCAGTGGCCTCCACAGTTGACATAATTCTCAAAACCGTGGGCGCAAACCTGATATTTGTCAGTGTATGCTTGAAACTGTTCGGCTAAACTCAGCACCCTAAAACTGTGGGTTCTACCCAAGTTGTCTAGTCGGCGATTGGGGTAAAACAAGTCCTGAATGTTGTTGTCTTTGATGAACTTTTGTCGCATCGCAACATCTGGGTGAACCTGAGCTGGATCGCCGATGGTGACAACTAAGAAATCAGCATTTTTTTGCACCACTTCATCCCGGATGGTCAAAATCAAACCCTCTGTAATTTTCCAAGCATCTTGCCAAGCAGCATCGGTTGGTTCTTTAAAATTCTGGGTGCTTAAATTTGTAAAGTCATTAGATAACTGCTGCTTTTTTCTCTCTAATTCTACCTTTTTTACAACTTGCAAAATACGGGAGTTGTTGACTAACCAAGCGGGTAGTTTGTCGATCGCAGAAACGGCATACCGGTTGCGGTCGATGGGACGTAGAGTCCGAAAAGACATATCTGGAACTAACTTGCCACTAGCATCATACACAAAAAATGGTCGATAGCGATCGTATTCTAGTTTCGGTGAATTATTAATTACATCATTGCCAATAAAAAAAGCAAGGACTACGATATCAGGGCTGTAATCCCACACTTTTTTCCGCAACATAACTAATTCTTGAGCAGTGCCGTAACCCTGGACTCCAAAATTGATGACTTCAACTTTTTTGCGTCCTTTGACGGCTTCGCAATTGGCCAGTTTCCGTTCCAATTTTGACCAGAAAGTTTGTTCGATAGGTACGTGAATGGCTTCGGTGAAAGAATCCCCCAAAACTGCTACTCGCAAAGTATTGGGAGGTTTAGCTTTGGTGTGTTCGCGATCGCGCAAACCGTCGCTATTCACCTGCACAAAACTCGCGCCTTCGCCCTTCCACTCCCCTGACACACCGGGTTTGAGTTTCCAGCCCAAATCGCGATCGGCTGTATGGAAATTTGTTGGTGCAGAGTCTACCAAATCGCCAATTTTTGGATAGCCTTGAATCCCAGCAACTCGCAATCCCAATTCACCAATTATCACCCCCATTAATAAACCACCGAGTGTCAAACCCACGTTGACACCCAAAGTTTTTAACTTGCTCATTCTGTCAAAACAAAGTGTAAATAAACGGAGCAATCACAGAACCCTGACTGAGTACAATCAAAGCTCCCAAAAAGACCAAAGTCACAATTAACGGTAGTAGCCAATACTTTTGGCGTTCTTTCATAAACGCCCACAAATCTTTGAGAAAGTCTAATGTTGATTCAAACACTTAGAAAGGACGCTCCATACTAACTTTGGTTCTGGCTTTACTGGGGACGCGGTAAGTATCCATTTTGGGATTTAGTTTGCGTCTCATTGCATCTTCGCCTAACAGGGTTTTAATTACTCCCATTGGCCACACTATCAGGTAAAAAACTATCCCCAGAATAATCGGAGTTTCGATTTTGTTAAGGATGAGTCCAAACCGCATCCAAGCGTGATAAACGGGATTCAGAGATTTTGGCGCAACCAATGCTAGCACAACTAGCACTGCACCGATCGCCCAGGGCAACCAAGGTAGGGGATGACGGCGCAATAACGGTACTACTAAACCGAATAGCAGTGCTATCAAACCGCCGATTAGCAGCCCGAAATCGCGCAAGCCTTTTTTATCGAGTTTTTTTATTTCGTCGCTCATTTGTTAGTTGACAGTTGTCAGTTGTTAGTTGTCAGTTGGCAGTTGGCAGTTGGCAGTTGTTAGTTGGTAGTTGACAGTTGGTAGTTGACAGTTGGCAGTTGTTAGTTAGCAGTTGCCTGGGTTTGCTAATAACCAATAACCAGTAAAGAATAATTACTAATGACCACTGTCAACTGTCAACTGTCAACTGTCAACTGACTAATCTAGTTCAAATTCATTTTTCCAAGCATCATCTTGTTTCCAAGGAATTTGTTCCGATTTAGAAAGCAAGAAATTCTCCAAAACCAGATAGTCCATTTCAGTACGCATGAAACAGCGATAAGCATCCTCTGGAGTACAAACAATCGGTTCGCCACGGACATTAAAAGAAGTATTAACTAAAATCCCACATCCCGATCGCCTTTCAAAGTGACTAATTAAGTCATAGTACCGAGGATTAGTTTCCTTGTGAACCGTTTGGACACGGGCCGAGTAATCAACGTGAGTAACAGACGGAATCTCCGATCGCGGAACGTTGAGCTTGTCAATGCCAAACAGTTGTTCTTGTTCGGGTGTCATCGGAATGCGGAGACTGGTTTTGACAGGAGCCACCAATAGCATATAAGGGCTAGAATGATCCATCTCAAAATAATCAGCAACACGTTCCGCTAAGACTGACGGCGCAAAAGGTCGAAAAGATTCCCGATATTTAATTTTCAGGTTCATGACCGACTGCATTTTAGCATTGCGGGGATCGCCAACGATCGATCGACCTCCGAGAGCCCGCGGGCCAAATTCCATCCGTCCTTGGAACCATCCCACCACATTGCCCTGTTCCAGAATTTCTGCCAACTGCGGCATTAATTCGGCATCATCCAATCGATGATAGCTAGCTTTGACAGCATCCAAATATTCGAGAATTTCTGTGTCAGTAAACTTTGGCCCCAAATAAGAACCGCGCATTTGGTCGCGACAAGTTAAATGAGCAATAGACTTAGTAACAGTTGCCACTGGTTGGTTGGTAGCGAGGAATTCACTCGGCTCCTCCTCTTTTGTAGTCAGGAATTCAGTCCTTTCCTCCGGGACTTCCTTTAATGCGAATCCATCACCTGCAACAGTGCGATTTTGTTCGCAATACTGATACCAAATCGCCAAAGCTGCGCCCAAAGCACCGCCAGCATCTCCTGCCGCTGGTTGAATCCAAATATCTTTGAAAATGCCTTCCCGCAAAATGCGGCCGTTAGCTACGCAGTTAAGAGCAACGCCACCAGCGAGGCAAAGATAATCGACATTCAATTCTTTTTTAACTGTTCTGCAAAGCCGCAACACAACTTCTTCAGTGACAACTTGAATCGAAGCGGCAATATCCATTTCTCGCTGAGTTAATTTCCCTTCAGCTTGGCGTGGCGGGCCTTCAAACAGTTCGTCAAACTTCTGATTGGTCATGGTTAAGCCAACTGTATAGTTGAAATAATCCATGTTTAAACGGAAAGTTCCGTCATCTTTGAGGTCGATTAAATAGTTGAGAATTTTGTCTACATATTTGGGTTCGCCGTAGGGTGCTAAACCCATGAGTTTGTATTCACCTGAGTTGACTTTGAAGCCTGTGTAGTAGGTGAAAGCGGAATAAAGCAAACCCAAGGAGTGAGGAAAGTCGATTTCCCACTCAGGAGTTAGTTGGTTGCCATCTCCCAGCCAGACTGAGGTTGTTGCCCATTCTCCCACGCCGTCGAGACACAAAACGGCGGCTTTTTGAAACGGGCTGGGGAAAAAGGCTGAGGCGGCGTGGGATTGGTGGTGTTCGGTAAATAGTAGAGATGGTTTGAGTTTTGAGGTTTTGCAGTTTGCCATTTCTGCAAGTTCTCTTTTGAGCATGGTTTTGAGGTATAGCTTCTCTTTTAGCCAGATGGGCATGGCGGTTAAGAAAGAGCTAAAACCTTTGGGTGCGTAGGCTAAATAGGTTTCGAGCAGGCGCTCGAATTTGACTAAGGGTTTGTCGTAAAATACTATTCGATCGACTTCCTGTAGCTCAATTTTTGCTTCTTTTAGACAATAGGCGATCGCATTCTTGGGAAATCTGGCATCGTGCTTTTTGCGGGAAAATCTTTCTTCCTGCGCTGCGGCGATAATTTCTCCATCGCTAATTAAGGCTGCGGCGCTGTCGTGGTAGTACGCCGAGATTCCAAGTATGTTCATCGCTCTCCTCACAAATCGCTATGCGTTTGCATCTGAATATTTAGAATAGTCAATGATTATAGCTGCTTAAGTACAGATTTGAACTTTTTCTCAAATCCCCAATCTACAATCGCTGAATCCGTCGCCACCAAGCCCTGAAGTATGTCACCAAGGGGAATTGATAAAATTCACCTACCAACCACAGGACAATTCCTAAATGGGACAAAAATGCTAGCCCTGTCCAAGCTAGGGGCAACCACGACAGTCTGCTACCGGGAACCGGGGGAAAATAGTAAGCACAGAGCCCTAGCAAGGTAGTGGGCAGGAAAATTAGACCTAGTGCTGCTGCTAAGTAGGGCCATCCGAATTCTACGCCTTCGAGGTGGGCTCCGATCCACTGTTTGCCGTTCCAGTGCCAAGTTACTGGTGGTGCTCGATCGGCCATTTTGAGCATTTGTCTTTCTTCGTTGCCAGTGAAAATGTGTTGACAGAAGTTGCAAGCTAGGGCTTCCATCATGGGCATGGGAGAAATTTCGCCAGTGCGACAAACTGGGCAAGGATATGTGTGTTCAGGGTGGAAAGGACGGGTGGATTTTTGGGTGAAGGTTCGCATGGATTAGAGATTTTGTCAAGAGATTAACGCAGTCATTAGTCAGTAGTCATTAGTCAGTAGTCAGTAGTTAGTAGTCATTAGTTAGTAGTTAGTAGTTAGTAGTTAGTAGTTAGTAGTTAGTAGTCAGTAGTTAGTAGTTAGTAGTTAGTAGTCAGTAGTTAGTAGTTAGTAGTTAGTAGTTAGTAGTCATTAGTCATTAGTGAACCGTCAACCGTCAACTGTCAACTGTCAACTGTCAACTGTCAACTTTTTAATCGAACTCGCCCGGAACTAAAGGCCTGTATTCGATCGCCCTCTAAACGCAATCGCAAACGACCACCTTCGTCAATGCCGGCGGCTTGTCCGTAGATGGTTTTGTCGGAAAGTTCGATCGCCACTGGGCAACCAAAAAGTGCATCACGGTGCTGTAATTCTGGCAACAGTCTGGCTAAACCGGATTTTCCGGCTGGTTTGTCATTTTTGTGAAACATATGGGCGAGTTCCAGGAGATAGTGTCGCAGTCGATCGAGCAAACACAGTTCATCTGGCACTTGGCTAGCTATAGAATGCAAGCTTACTGCATTGCCGATCGCGCTGGCATCAAGTCCGCGGAGATCGAAGTCTACACACAGGTTGATGCCGATGCCGACTACGGCGCGAGTTGTGGCCCAAACATTGCTAGAAGTGGCTTCGCAGAGAATTCCGGCTAATTTGCGGCGATCGATCCAAATGTCGTTTGGCCATTTCAGGCGCAGCAGAGTGCGACAGTCGGGAACTAAATCTTCGATCGCATAAATCACGGCTAAACCGACGGCTAAACTGAGTCCCGGTAGCAGATTAGTGTTGAGGTTGTCGAGTACAAAACTGGCAGTCAAAACACCCGTTGGGGCGTGCCATGTGCGCCCGTGTTGGCCTCTACCACTGGTTTGTCGTTTGGTGAATACGACATCTCCGTGGTTGAGTTGGGCTGCGCGGGCGATGGCGATCGTGTTGGTACTGGGACAGGTATCTAGCCAGTGTAGCCAGTGAGGGATGTTTGGGCGATCGGGTTCTGGGAATGGTGGAATTAAGGGCGATTCAGACAAGGTTTGATTGGTGGTATAGCAACCGCTGGTGTGAGGAAGTTAGGCGTAATTAGCTTGCTTGTTCTGTAGCAGACTTAGTATTTTTGCTGGCAACATTGGGCTTGCTGCCTAATTTTTGGAAGTAAAGACTGCCGACGATGACTAAGAACATAGCATAACCGATTCCTTGGACTAGATAAAGTCGATCTCTGTATCCCAATAGTGCTTTGAGTACAATTCCAGGAAATTTGCGATCGGGCAAAACTGCCTCTGCATTCCACAGCATCGGACCTAAAATACAGGAGTGGAGTTGTGCAGTGCGATCGAAAAAAACGCAAATCCCTGCATACTGGCTATCTGTCTGTGACAAAATGGCAGCAGAGGAGTCAAAATGTTTGAGTGCGGATACTGCTAAGCCGGCGACGATTAGCAATAATAAGATTCCCATAAATTTGAAAAACTTGCCCAGTTCAATTTTGACACCCCACTGGAAAATTAGCGCGCCTATGATTGCCGCCCCAAGCAAACCGGCTAAAGCACCTAAAGCCGGAGTTAAACCTTGTTGAAATTGAGCGCTGACAAATATAACTGTTTCAAAACCTTCGCGAAGTACGGCGATAAAAATTAAGCCGAATACGCCCCAGCCAGCCTTAGCATTTTCTGTCAAAGCTGCTGTTACTGCTCCCTCCACTTCTGCTTTAAGAAAGCGGGCTTGCTGAGTCATCCAAATTAGCATCCAGCTTAGCATTACTATGGCGACAATTCCCAGACCACCTTCGAGTAGTTGCTTAATTACTGGTGCGTAAGGCTGATTTGATGTTGAGAGTATGTGGAGTAACTGATTGAATAATGCACCCACACCAGCGCTAGCTGCAATGCCGGCTGCGATACCTGCATAAACCCAAGAATTGAGATTAGTTTGGTCGGCTTTTTTTAAGCAAGCTAGGACTATCCCCACGACTAAGGCTGCTTCTACGCCTTCGCGGAGGGTGATTACAAAGGTTGGGATGGCTTCAGTAATGTTCATTTTTTGATAACTGCTAATTTGTGGTTAGTCTTTAGTAACTTCTGTGATTGAACCGCGAAGGCGCGTTCCCCGCAGGGGTTCCCGTAGGGTAGGACGCGAAGGAAGAGAAGAAGTAGGTATTCTTAAGGTGGTTTGGGAGTAACTAAGGACTAATCACTAATGGTAAGGTGCGTCGCTCATCAATTGTCGATTGATTTTTTTGAGGGATTTTTGAGGCTACACACCCTACAACTACAACTGTCAACTGTCAACTGTAATCCCTTAGCATTTTTTTGAGTTCTACTTGGTGCAATTCTTCTTGTCCAATCAGAGTGCGGGCATATTCTTCCAAGTAAACGCTGGAGTCTGTGACGACTTCAAGTAAGGTTTTATACTTTTTGAGAGCTTTTTTTTCGTGATTTAAACTTTCTTCCAACAAGTCTCTTATCGAATGTTTGTAGGTTTCTTCGATGGGAGCAATTTTCTGGCTGGGATGTCCATCTAAACCTGTTAAAATTTCTCCGGCTTGTTGGGCGTGGAGTAGGGATTCGGTTGCTTGTGCTTGAAAAAACTGCACGATGGGAATCCGGTTTGGCCCTGTCACCATTAGTGCGTAGTGGGTGTAGCGTACTACTCCTGCTAGTTCCCATTCCATGATGGTGCATAGCAGTTCTTGGGTTTTTTTCTCGTCGAGTTCTTTCATTTGTTGTTTAAGATGTAGAATGCTTTACAGGGCGCAATTTATAATATCACATTTAAATGTTAATTTTAAATTAAGGTGCGCCATAAGTACCTTACTGGATAAATGTTTTAGGTGAGTTACGGGTTAACTTCTAAGGTTCCAGTAGGAGTGAATACCACTGTCAACTTGGCGAATCGTGCTGGGCTGTTGCTACTGATTGTTTCGGAAGATGTGAGCAGATTTGGTAGGGGAGTTTCTTGGGTGAAATCCTTGGCAGGCTGGTTGAGTGGCTCGAAATTGCCGATCGCCCCGTCTTGACTTGCACTGACTCGATAGACTAGATTTTGAGTGAACGTGGGGCTAGTTTTCCAAGTCTGATTTATGCGATCGTACACTTTGAGAGCTAACTCATCTAATTGAGGGCGATCGATGATTTCTGCTGTTTTCTTTGTAATATCCACCGCCGGAACTTCTGGCTTAGCTGCTGATGGTAAAGCTGGGACAGGCCGATCTTTAGGAATACTTGCACTAGCTGGTTCAGAAGACTGATTAGCGACAGTGGTAACATTTTTTGCTGGTGTGTCAACAGGATTTTTTCCCTCAACTGTCCAAGACTTGATGTGGGAACCGAAAAACTTTTCTTTTTGGCTAACCCGCCACATGGCGATGGGATAAGTCACAAAGAAAAGAGTCAAAACTCCAACGCCAATCCAAACTATTTTGTGCATCTCCCTGACCGGGAGTGGCTGATTTTTCGTTTCCATTATTAAACCTCGAATTATTTATTAAGTTAACGGCAAATAGGGGAATAGAGGATGCCAACACATAGCTGTGGCTGCGATTAACAAAGCAAACATCCAGAAAAATATGGTACGGCTTTTAATGTTCTGATTCTTCCATAGAGTATGGAGAATTGACCAACTGACAAGCCAACCGACAAGTAACATAGTTTCTTTGCCAGTGTAACTGCCGATATTACCCCACAATTCGCTATCAGTCTTGCTTCCGGGAATCCAAGTACCGAGAGACCAAATAAATGCTTCTCTGGCTTTAGATGTGTCTGACAAGTGGTGAGTCACCATCATGGTAAAACAACCAATTGTGGCACTAATTACTGCTGCTGCTGCGGGTCCAGAAACACTAATCCCTGTTTCGGAGCCTTCAGCTAAACCGCTGGGAAACTGTTTAAATTTGATCCATAATTTACCGTAAAAAGGTTGATCATTGGCATAAGTTTGGCGATTTAATTGTCTAGTCATTTGAAAATGCTCCTATCTTAGGTAAAGTAACTACTAACTACAGAGCTTGAATTTTAGCAACACCAAGTCCGCTCACCATGCCACCCATTGCAAAAAACATGATTGCCATCAAAGCTACACAGGTAGCTGTTAAAACTGGGCGATTTTTTTTGTCTAAAATTGAGTCGCCATAGTTCCATAAAATCCAGGTGCAAGCTACTGTTAAAGGCAGTGTAAACAATACGCTAAATTCGTGATATTCCATCAAAACGTACTGCCCTAGAGGAGAGTTTTCTTTTAGCAAAGCTCTTGCTCCGCCGAAATTTATACCTGCTCGATACCGCATATAAGCCCAGTTACCAGTAGCAATCGCCAAAAAACTCAAAATAGTTGACCAAAAGGCTAAGGTTCGCATTTGTGGCAAGATTTTACCGGCCCCTCGCAACAATGGAAATGCCAAATGTCCCGTGTAAACCATCACCACTAATGCAAACATTGCACCCATGCCGTGAATTGTACCCATCCACCGCTGCCAAGGGCTCGGATGCAAGAGGTTAACTAGGGGTAAAAACAGAAATAAACCAGCGGATAAAAAGCTCAGCCCGTAGATGGAAACTTGAGCAATATCCAGTTGTCTGGGAAATTCCGATGTAGCTAAATCTGTAGTTGAGTCTTGTTTTGAGTGTTGTACCACTGCTGGGTCTCCTTGAGTTGGGATGATGCAGGAAGTTATTTGAGAATATTTGCATTAGTAGCGAGAGTCTTTTGACAAAAAAACCTATACTACCAGAGCCGATCGCCCATTAGCCCGATCGACAACTGCTAAATTATTGCTCGCTTCAGACCTAGTACCCAGAATATTTGGCTTTTGAGGTCAGGAATAGCCCATAATCTTGCTTTAACTAGGTATTTAGCTATTTTGCTGCTTTTGTTAGTGCTAATAACTTAATGCTATCTATTCTCAATAATTGAGCATAAAACTAATTAGGAGGTTTCAGTTTTTTCTTTATATTTTCTTAATATTTATGTCAGAGCTTCGACTAGGGCTAGATTTTGCTGTTGAGTCCGTAAAACTAGGGGAGATTGGAGATTGGAATAATTGACATCGGCGATCGCTCTTTTGGGAGCTCGATCGCCTGAGAATCGAGACTTATGGAAGAACTAAGGAGCTGGTGATGGTGTGTTTTGAGCCCTTGCTCAGTTAATTCTTCAGAATTATTTAATTTGAAGGTAAAATCCTCGATCCTCTGGCTGTAAAGCCCGAATCTATGGGAAATAGTCGATCGCCCACCGCCCATACCCAGAGCGATCGCCCCCAGAAATGCCCCTAGAGGGGGTTGTAAATTTTTGTAAAAAATAGTTGACTAAAGGGTTGAGAGTTCTCCCGTTTAGGATACATCGATGCACATACCTGATGGCTTTCTTTCACCGCCGGTAGCCATTGCCACCGGCATAGCAAGTGCAGCAGTAATCGCCGTTGCCCTGAATCGAACCCGCGAAAGTCTTGGACTGCGGCAAGCCCCAATCATGGGTTTAACTACTGCTTTCGTGTTTGCAGCCCAGATGATTAACTTTCCCGTAGCTGGTGGCACCAGCGGACACTTGTTGGGAGGTGCCCTAGCATCTGTGGTTTTAGGGAACCCTTGGGCCGCAACTCTGGCGATGAGTACGGTGTTTATCATTCAGAGCGTTTTATTTGCCGATGGGGGTATAACCGCCCTGGGAGCCAATATTTTTAATATGGGGCTAGTCGGAATTTGGGTAGGGTGGTGGCTGTTGCAGCCATTGCAGCGACTGTTGGGAGGCTCCCGAAATCGTTTGCCACTAGCAGCGGGGATTGCAGCCAGCCTCAGCGTTGTTGCAGCTTCGATTTGTTGCGCGATCGAACTGGCAATTTCTGGAACAGTATCACTTAATATCGCATTGCCAGCAATGGTAGGAGTTCATATTTTAATTGGGATTGGCGAAGGGGTAATTACAGCCAGTGTTTTAACTTATCTGGTCAAAGTACGGCCAGATTTGTTACCAGGAGAACAGCCACAATTGCAGAAATGGGTAGCACCAGTAATAGGGATTTTATTAATTAGTGGGGTACTGTCACTATTTGCTTCCAGTTGGCCTGACGGGTTAGAATCGGTAGCGGAAAAATACGGTTTTAAAGAGAAAGAAGCTGTGGCAATTGAAAATCCTACTCCCTTAGCAGATTACACAGTTAAAGGATTAGAAGAACAGCCTATCGGTACTAGCATTGCTGGAGTTTTAGGTTCTGCTGTCTGTTTCGGCGCAGCCTTTGGGATTGTTCAGTTGGTGAAACCTAACGATGCTTAAATTCTCCATACCTTTTCGACTGCGACTGTCTCTAACAATTGTGATTGGCCTTGGTTTTATGAAGACAGGGGCTTGGCTATGGCTGGGCATTTATGCGGCGATCGCACTTTTTTGGTCATTGTGGCTGAGAGCGCCTCTGCGAACCTTAGTCCAACTGTTAGGAGCAGAATTAATGTTTCTCTCATTATTAGTGCTACCCCAAGGTTGGGAACGTGCGAGTTTTCTGTTAATACGTTCCCTCATTTGTCTGCTAATTATGAACAGTTTTCTACTAACTTTGCCACCCCACAGTTTGGGAATAGCCCTGAAAGGATTGCCACTACCAGCCGGCTTACAAGAAATTGTGCTATTAGCAGGGCAATACTTAGAAATCTTGCTAGCGGAAGTCAACAACATGAAAAGAGCGGCCCAACTACGAGGCTTATCCGGTACAGGTGGATGGCTGCGCTACGCTAGTGCATCGATGATCGGAGCGCTTTATTTGCGAAGTCTCGATCGCGCAGAAAGAGTCCACGCAGCCATGCTAATTCGTGGCTATCAAGGAACCTTACCAGCCGACTCAAAATCAACACCAAAAGAGCGACTATGGCTGACAGTAACAATTTTAACCGCCACTGGATTAACCCTAGCTTCTTATGGTAATTTGTAATTAGGAATCGAGAATAGGGAAGAGATTAATTCGTGCATCAATATTTTAACTTTGTACCCTTTGCCTTCTCCCTTCTCCCTTCTCCAATCCTCTCTCTGCGCTCTCTGCGCCCTCTGTGGTTAAAAACTCCTAATCTTAAAATTGAGGCAAATAAAAATTGACTAATCTCAAAGTGACACCAACCATCCAAGTAGAAAACTTAGTCTTTGGATATCCACAGCAAAAACCAGTATTGCAAGGAATTTCCTTCACCTTGCAACCAGGAGAAAGAGTTGCCCTACTAGGTTTAACCGGCGCTGGAAAAAGCACTTTGCTAGAAAATTTAATTGGCTTAAAAATGCCTCTATCTGGGGAGATTAGAGTGCAGGGAACAAAACTGGAAGAAGGTAATTTATCGAAAGTACGCCGACAGATTGGATTTTGCTTTCAAGATGCGAACGATCAGCTATTTATGCCAACTATTTTAGAGGATGTCATGTTCGGGCCACGCAATTATGGGGTATCAGCGGGACTGGCGCGCGATCGAGCTTTAGCCCTATTAGATGAATTTGGTTTGGTAGAATTTGCCCATCGTTCAGCCCACGAGCTTTCTGGGGGTCAAAGAAGGTTGGCGGCGCTAGCGGCAATTTTAGCATTAGAGCCGGCAATTTTAATCTTAGATGAGCCAACAAATGGACTAGATCCGTCGTGGCGGAGGCATTTGGCTAAGGTTTTGTCCCAATTGCCGATCGAGGTTATTTTGATCGCTTCCCACGATTTAAACTGGATTGGGAAGACGACTCAAAGGGCGTTAATTTTGGCTGAGGGTCAGATTCGGGTCGATGAGCAAACTCAAGAATTGCTCAAAGATCGATCGACTCTCGAATATTACAATTTGCCGCCAGATTGGTAATTAGTCATGAGCGTAAGTCCTGTTAAAGCTCGAATTTGCGACAGGTTTCATTATACAAATGAACAGCTAAATCCCGAATAATTTCTTCACTTTCAAAAGCTGTTCCCAAATTCTGTTTAGTGCGATCGACACAAAGTTTCATCAATGCGGATGAATTTTCGATATTAAGTGCGATGGCTGGGAGCTTTTGCTCAAAACTCACCTCGCTCCCCCCCGGCATTTCTACCGATTTAAAATTGGCAGATTGCTCTAAATTTTCAGTAATTTTTTGCTGCTTTCTCTTTTGCACTTCCTCGGAAAAACCCGAAGAAATTATCCCCGCAGGCAAAGCAAAAATTCCAATCCCCAAAAATGCTAACATTGAACCTAAAAATCGGCCGATAGGAGTGATCGGATAAATATCGCCGTAACCGACAGTAGTTAGAGTCACAACTCCCCACCACATTGCATCTGGGATGCTCCCAAAAGATTGAGGCTGGGCTGATGATTCCACAAAATACATCAGACTAGATGCAAAGATTAATAATATAAATACCGCAAAAGCGGTGGCGAATAGTTCTTCTTTTTTAGCATTTAATACTATTCCCAAGGTTCGCACAGACTCCGAATATCTGCTGATTTTGATTAAGCGTAATAAACGGAGGAGGCTAATTAAATAAACAAAGCTTAATTTGGGAAATAATAACAATAAATAAAAGGGTAAAATCGAAACAAAGTCGATAATGCTCAGGGGTGTGAGAGCATATTTGATTCTTCCCCAAAAGGGGTGGCTGTATTTACTGTCAACAGTACATACCCACATTCTCAAAATATATTCTAGGGAAAATACTAAAGATGAGACTATTTCGATATCTTCAAATATTTTTTGGTATTCTATAGAAAAGACAGGGGAAGTTGAAGCAATAAAAGCGGTGATATTTAAAACTATTAAAAATTGAATAATAATATCATCTGCTAAGCTGTATAAATTAGTGCTGCTGGAAATTTCTAAAATTTCATAGATGATTTTTTTAAGTTGTGTACGCATTAGTTTATCTCCTAGGTGATGGCTGGTTAAAGCTAAAAGAAGATAGTCCTGGACGCAAAAGCCCGGTTTCTTCAGGTAATTGCGTGATTTTTGAGTGAAGATGAGAACCAGAAACCGGGTTGTTCTGCTCGATCGCGTCTAGGACTGGAAGTGTTAAATTGAGAGAGCAATACTAATCACAATTAAAGCTAATAAAGCTAACCAAACTTGATGTCGCTGACACCAATTTTTGGCCGCTCTTTGCCAGCCACCGCTGATGTCAGGGGTCGCCTGGGGTACGATTGGTTGCGCCTTGTTGTGATAAAGGGTGCACTCTTGGGCGAAGGGACGCTGGGGATAGTTGCAGGTGTCGTCTTCGTGGTATGTACAGGTGGTACATAAAAATTCTTGGGGTTTCGATCGATAAAGGGGGATACCGGGATGTCCGAAAGCTTTGAGAGGGGTTTTGCAGTGTCCACAGGTGATGGCTTGGGTGTCCACAGGTAGGTGACAGCGAGGGCAATCTGGCATTGACGTTGCTGGTGATGGGATAGGTTACAGGTAGGTAGATTAGGGGGTTTTCCGAACGCCCAGGGGTTGATTAGACTCGCCAGCAGGGGCTGGGATGCTCCAAAATAGAAAGGTAGGTCAGCGCTGATGTAACTTTAAGTTTACTAATGGTTTCGCAGCTTTGGCAGGTGACTTGAGTCGATCGCATCTTTTGAGGCAAACAGTAGGAAAAATCTATGGATAACAATAACAACTTACTCAAACAACTGGTGATGTTGGGCATTGGTACTACCTCCCTGGTGGCTGAGAAATTGCAGGAAGTCAGCGAGCAATGGGTTAAAGATGGCAAAATCAATCCTGAGCAAGCTCAAACCTTTGTGGAGGACATGACGGAGCACCTTAAGTCCGAGCAGGGGAATTGGGAGACGCAGTTGCAGCGGCAAATGCGGAATATGCTGCAAGATATGGGTGTGCCACGACAGTCGGAAATGGATGAGTTGCGTGGTAGGCTCGATCGACTCGAACGTCAGGTGAGGGATTTAGAAAATCGTCACTGGCGTTGAGTTTGGTGTGGTGGGGCTGTTCCCTGCTATCCTGTGATAGGACGATCGCCCCAAGGTAGAATGCTCACAAAGGTAGAAAGTAGAATTAACAACTTTCTGCCTTCGGAATTCATACTTCCGACAGAAGTATGAGTTTGCATCCGCCGTCTTTTTGCAGCGGAAAGATTTTTGGGTTTTGAGCTGGTTTCGAGAAATAATTCTTGAATGTAAGGAGGATTAATTTTGCAAGGAGTTCTAGTCAGCTTGGGAGTAATGCTGGTTTGTGTTTTGTTTTTGATAGTCGCTCAATTTAGCGGTTCTGGGGAAAAAGCCATAGCCGCCGAAGTGAAGAGTTCTTTACCCCAGACTGCGATTGAGATCTTGTCTGAGCAGTCTTTAAATGAAAATAGTCTCCTAGTAGCTGATGCTACTTTACCGAATGTATCACCTACTAACGATGGAAATAAGATGACTGAAAATACTGAGAAAACTGAGCAGATTGTCACCACAGATTCAGGTTTGAAATATGTTGAATTAAAAGAGGGTAACGGGGCGACTCCCAAAAATGGTCAGACGGTTGTGGTGCACTATACTGGCACTTTGGAGGATGGCACGAAATTTGATAGTTCGCGCGATCACAATTCTCCTTTCCAGTTCAAAATTGGTGTCGGTCAAGTGATTAAGGGTTGGGATGAAGGTGTGGGTACAATGAAAGTTGGAGACCGACGCCAGTTGATTATTCCTCCCGATTTGGGTTACGGTGCTCGTGGTGCTGGTGGGGTGATTCCTCCCAATGCAACGCTAATTTTTGATGTGGAATTGTTAAAAATCGCTGGTTAAGTAACTCAATCTAATTCAAAGTAAAACTTTTACGATGTTTATAAACCCGGTTTCTTAGAGAAACCGGGTTTCTTGAATTTAGATCTTTTTTCTATGTAATGAACAGGCAAGATGCCTGTTCCACAAAGAGAAATCAGGAGACTGCACGTTGTGATTAACTGCGTCTAGCTTGCAGATTTAAGAATTTTGTTACCTGGCCATCGAATAATAATTTAATCACACCTGTAGGGCCGTTTCTGTGTTTGGTAATAATGACTTCTGCAATGCCGCGATCGGGGGTATCTGGATTATAATATTCATCACGGTACAACATAATTACTAAATCGGCGTCTTGTTCGATACTTCCACTTTCCCGCAAATCCGACATCATCGGCCGCTTATTTGTC
The DNA here is from genome assembly GCF_020883015.1 of Microcoleus sp. CAWBG640. Taxonomy (NCBI): domain Bacteria; kingdom Bacillati; phylum Cyanobacteriota; class Cyanophyceae; order Oscillatoriales; family Microcoleaceae; genus Microcoleus; species Microcoleus sp. CAWBG640. Next base: position 11,981 of record NZ_JAHRFC010000063.1, on the reverse strand, counting down.
CGCGCTTCTACACCTCGACTCAACTGAGATAAAGCAATAATTGGTACAGCTAGTTCGCGGGCTAAACCTTTGAGGCTTCTGGTAATTCGAGATAGTTCTTGGACGCGATTGTCGCTGCTACCTTCCATTAATTGTAAGTAATCTAGCAGGATTAATCCTAGGGTTCCGCCTTGTTCTGCTTGAAGGCGACGGGCTTTTGAGCGAATTTCTGTCACTGTAATATTAGGAGTGTCATCAATAAACATTGGCAATTCTGAGAGGCGGCCAATAGCTGTACTGATGGGTTCCCATTCGTTTTGACTAATTCTGCCCGATCGCAATCGATTACTTTCTATTCTAGCTTCACCGGACAAAATGCGCTGCACTAGCTGTTCTTTTGACATTTCTAGGCTAAAAATGGCAACCGGCAATTTTTGCGGCCCAGCGGCGATGTGGTGGGCGATGTTGGTACAAAAGGCTGTTTTGCCCATGGCCGGACGCCCAGCAACGATGATTAAATCCGATCGCTGAAAGCCTCCTGTCATAGCATCTAAGTCATAAAAACCGCAGGGAATACCGGGAAGTGTGAGTCCTTCATTGCGGTTTTCGAGGTCTTGAAATGTCTGATTTAGGGTTTCGCCGATGGATACTAAATCTTGTTGGGGACGTTCTTGAGTTATGCTAAAAATCTGTTGTTCAGCGCGGTCTAAAACTGTTTCTAAAGGTGTCGCTGTCTCGTAACCTAATTGTACGATGTTGTTACCGGCTTCGATTAATTTCCGTCGCTGGTATTTGTCTTCTACTAAGACGGCATATTGGTCGATGTTGACAGCAGAAACGGTGCGATCGACTAATTGTGCTAGTTTGCTTTGTCCTCCTATTTGTTCTAACTGATTGCGATCGGCTAATCGAGTAGTAACTGTCATTAAATCCGTAGGCTGACCTTGAAAAAACAAGTCTAAAGCCGATCGATAAATGACTTGATGAGCGCTGATGGCAAAAAAATCAGGACGCAAAAGTTCAGCAATTCGAGAAATGGCTTCGGGGTCAATTAAAATCCCGCCCAGAATTGCTTCTTCTGCCTCTACATTTGTTGGCATCAAGTCGCTCATGAGTTATGGGGAATAGGGAATGGGGAATGGGTTATTGGTTATCGGTTACTAGCTTGGGGCTGCCAATGCCCAATGCCATCCCCCCTTGGGGGGGGGTTGCCCAATCCCCAATACCCAATACCCAATTACATAGGAATAACTTGAATTTCAACTTCAGCGGCAACTTCTGCGTGTAATTTGATTTCAGCTTTATAAGTACCAGTTTCGCGAATTTCCGGCAGGGAGATGCCACGGCGATCGACTTCTTGACTGGTAGAGTTGAAAATCAGTTCTGCTACTTCTTGGTTGGTGACAGTACCAAAAATAGCGTTTCCTTCGCCGACTTGCTTGGAGATGATGAAGGGACCTGCTGCTTCCAGCGCTGTTTTGCGGACTTCAGCTTGCTGCTTGAGCTCTAGCTGGCGGAGTCTTTCTGTTTCTCTGCGACGTTCTGCTTGCTTGAGAATGCCCGGAGTGGCCCGAAATCCCATGCCTTGGGGTACTAGGTAGTTGCGGGCGTAACCGGGGGCTACTTCTACGACGTCGCCAGCTTTACCGAGCTTGCTGACATCTTTATTTAAAACTAATTGGACGCGCTTGGCCATGATCTTTGCTAGTGGTTTTTAACTCGAACATTCTATAATACCGAAGTTTGAGTGGCGATCGCAAGCAGTAAGGAAAAAGCAAACAGGACCTCCATACTCAAAATCGCTCTTTCATACCGCGCAAGCGCGCGAAGGTTTGCACGGAATCCTGGCTTTGGGTGGCTGATTGAAGACTAGGATGATCCCAGCGCAAAAATGGGTTGGTACTTTTTTCTAGTGCGATCGATGATGGTATCGTGGCTTGATTACGGCTGCAGGCGGCCTTGACTTCGGCGAAACGCTTCTGTAACTCTAGATTGTCACTATCTACAGTCAGGGCAAATTGCAGATTATTGAGGGTATATTCGTGGGCACACCAGACTCTAGTATTGTCTGGCAGGTTTCGCAGTTGTTCCAGGGAACCTACCATCTGACTGGGAGTACCTTCTTTGAGTCGGCCACAGCCTCCGCCAAATAGGGTGTCACCGCAGAATAATTCCCCGGTTTGGGCTGGGTTGTTGGGCGGGAAATAGTAGGCGATGTGGGCTTTTGTGTGTCCGGGTAGGAATAAGATGGAGGCGGTTCTGTCTGCGAAAGAAACTCGATCGCCCCCTTGTAAAAAGATTTGCTGTCCCGGAATTCTGCCCCTGTCTTCTGCGCCACCGTAGACTTTAACTTGGGGGAAGCGATCGATCAGTTCCAGGTTGCCACCTATATGATCGTTGTGGTGGTGGGTAATCAAAATTTTGGTTAATTCGGCTCCCAGTGCTTGGAGTTGCCGCAAGACTGGTTGGGCTTGGGCTGGATCGATGACTGCTGCTAGATTGCGATCGCGATCGTGCAGCAAAAAAATGTAATTATCCGACAGTACGGGAAGTCGATAAACTTGCATATAGCGTTTCTCCAATAAATTAGTTAGTCTTGGGCATAGGGCATGAGGCATCGGGCATCGGAATAGTTAATTTTTTCCTTCCTTCTTCCTTCTTCCTTCTTCCTTCTTCCTTCTTCCTTGATAACAACAGTATGCGAACATCTCAGAACAAATCCAACTTAACACTCACTCAAATGGTCGATCGCATTTTAGCATCGGGCAAGATTGCCCGCCGGGAACATTTAATTCTAACTTCTGCCATCCTGTCCAACGAGAAAATTTCCGAAGACGAACGATATCAAATAAATCGAATATTTGATTACATTCAAATTGGTCGCCTCAAGTTTATTGATTGAACTTGTTGTAAATTCATCATATAATCAACACAGGTAGTAAAACAAAAAAGGGAGAAAAAAATGAGTGTAGACCAAGGAACTATTTTAGTGACCGGGGGAGCTGGATATATTGGCTCTCACGCCGTCTTGGCACTAAAACACGCAGGTTACAACGTGTTAATTTTGGATAATTTAGTTTACGGTCATAGTGATTTAGTAGAGCAGGTATTAAAGGTTGAATTGGTAGTAGGAGATACCAACGATCGCGCTTTACTAGACAAAATATTTGCTACTCACAATATTGCTGCCGTCATGCACTTTTCTGCCTATGCTTATGTGGGCGAGTCCGTGACTGACCCAGCTAAATATTACCGTAACAATGTCATCGGTACTATTACTCTTTTAGAAGCCATGATAGCTGCTGGAGTGAAAAAAATTGTATTTTCTTCTACCTGCGCCACTTACGGAGTACCGCAGAAAATTCCCCTCACAGAAGACCACCCACAGCATCCGATCAACCCCTACGGTACTACTAAGTTAATGGTAGAACAGATTTTATCAGATTTTGATACTGCTTACAATTTTAAGTCTGTTTGTTTCCGCTATTTTAATGCTGCCGGTGCCGATCCGAGTGGGTTGCTGGGAGAGGATCACAACCCCGAAACTCACCTGATCCCCCTAGTGTTGCTGACTGCTTTGGACAAGCGAGATTCTATTTCAATTTTTGGGACAGATTATGATACTCCTGACGGTACTTGCATTCGAGATTACATTCATGTTAACGATTTAGCATCTGCTCATCTTTTAGGATTAGAATATTTGTTAAATGGTGGAAAATCCGATGTCTTTAATTTAGGCAACGGCGGCGGTTTTTCCGTAAAAGAGGTGATAGAAGCTGCGAGGGAAGTGACTGGAAAAGAGATTAAGACTGTGGAGTGCGATCGACGTCCGGGAGACCCTCCTGCTTTAGTTGGTAGCAGCGAGAAAGCCATTAAAACATTAGGTTGGTCTCCTGAATATCCACATATTAAGGATATTATATCCCATGCTTGGGAATGGCACAAAAAACGCCACTCCTAGGCAAGCATTACTTAAATAATCGGGGAAAAAATCTCTCCAACTCCCCCTTTTTTTTACCCTTGGGGCACGGCGATTTCATTCTCAGGCGTTGGGTATTCCCTACCAGAGAATGATGATTTTGTAGGCGTAGTGGATGGTGCGTGCCTACCCTCCCCATCTACTACAAGCGAGATTTATCATGGGTTTGAGTAGTATGCTAATCATATCTGCTAAATCGGGACAACTTGGGAACAGACTGCTACTTTTTGCTAATTTCATCGCTGTGGCGATCGAGCATAATTTAACAGTCCTCAATCCGGCTTTTGAGGAATATGCAGAATTTTTTGTGGGTACAGCCCGCGATTTTTTGTGTTGTTATCCTCCTCCATATTTTACATTGCCCTGTAACAAATTTATCCGAAATAAATATTATAAGTTAATTAAGTATTTAAATAATAAAAAAATATGGAAAACGCAAGAAATAACTAGAGAAAAACCTTTTAACTGGGTGAATTATCAGGGTTCAGACACACTCAAGTACACTTCTACTATTTGTTTTCAAGGCTGGCTATTTCGAGATGGCTGGTTTGTCGAAGATTTGCCACAATTACAAAAGTACGCTCACCAAATTAGAGCCTACTTTACACCTTTAAAAAAATATCAAATTAATATAGATAGTTTGATATTAAATGTAAAACAGAATGCTGATATGATCGTCGGAATTCATATTCGTCAAGGCGATTACGAACAGCACCAAAAGGGGAGATACTTTTACAAAACTGAGCAATATTTAGAATTCATGACTTTTTTAGTCAAACTATTTGAAACTAAGCAAGTTACATTTTTGATTTGCTCTAATCTTGACCAAGAACCTAGTTTATTTGATAATTTTAACTGCGTTTTTGCCAAGGGTCATTTAATCGAAGATATGTATGCTTTGGCTGAGTGTGACTATATTGTCGGGCCGCCTAGCAGTTATACTATGTGGGCTTCATTTTACGGAGAAAAACCTCTTTACATGATCAGAGATATCAGTCAAACAATTAATCTGAAGGATTTTGTGCATTTTTATGAATGGCAAGGACTTTTTAATTATCGAGATAACTGGAGCGAGAGTTTTTGGGAGTGGACGCACTGAGGTAAGCTGCTACCCATCTCCAGTGTTTGTTAATTCGAGAAAGTGGCAAAGAGAGGGCAAGATCCAGAAAAATATATACTATTTTTATAAGGGTATAAGTTTATAATTAACATACCATAGTCCTTAAATAAATCAATGACTTCAAAAAAATTAGAAGCTAAGGGTTTTATCACTATTTTAACTGGTTTGTATTCTTTTCAAGATTGCGTTCATTTTCTAGCCTCTGTCAGGAAGTTTCACCGCGAACCAATTATTGTTTTAATAGATAAAGTCCCAAGATTTTTATATCCCTTACTTCAGGTGTTTGGAAATGTGAAATTGCAGCCAGCACCGCCGAACGAAAATCCTGTTTTAGCTTCGCGACAAGCTAAACTGAGCTTATATCAAGTATCTCCTTTTGAGAAAACTATTTATCTCGACTCCGATATTTGTTTGTTGTCCCCAATAGATGAAGTTTTTGACTATCTTGATGAGGTGGAGTTGTTGGTGACAGAAGATGTACAGCCGGCGATCGCCAAAGCTGCTAATTTATTAAGAGTCAAGCAACCTATTCTCTCAACTCTGCAATCAGTAGGACTACCGCTCAACGAAAATAGTATTCAATATAATGGAGGCTTTATCGCCTTTACCAACAGCAGTAAAAATCAGGAATTATTCAATTATTTTAAGAAATATTTCAATTTGGTAATTGCCCATCAAGATGTGCTACTCTTAAAAGACCAAGGCGCTTTTGCTGCTGCTATTGCCTCTGTCAAGCCGAAAATGAAAACCTTGTCGGCTGTTTACAATTACTTGGACAAATGGAAAGAAGTTTATAGGATTGACGAGCCGATCAAGGTAATGCACTGTACTTATCCTTACCGCCCGCAGTACGCGAAGAATGTGACGAGAACGCTATTTACTAGAATAGTCGATCGCGCTGCTAAAATATTTTTACCAAATCAACTTAACAATCCCTGGCGCTTAAAATAGACTTTCTTTAACTCTGCGGCCTCTGCGCCCTCTGCGGTTCATTAAAAAAAAACATCATTCACAACAAATGAAATAGGATAGATCTAGCTGCTGTGCAACATTATACTCAAGAATTCTACAAATACTTGCAAAAAACATCCCAAGAATCAGCCAGAGAAATTATTCCGATTATTTGGGAATTTGTACAGCCACAGCGAGTAATTGATGTCGGTTGTGGGACAGGAACTTGGTTGTCAGCATTCACAGAATTCGGCGTTGAAGATATTTTGGGCATAGATGGTGATTGGGTTGACCCAAAAATGCTGGAAATTCCGGCTGACAAATTTTTAACCTTAGATTTAAGTCAGCCTTTACCTATTGAGCAAAAATTTGATTTAGTTGTTTCCTTAGAAGTAGCAGAACACATACCCCCGGAGTGCGCCCAGATATTTGTAAACTCTTTAGCGAAGTTAGGTCCAGTAATTTTGTTCTCGGCCGCAGTACCATTTCAAGGAGGAACAAACCACATCAACGAACAGTGGCCTGACTATTGGGCAAAACTATTTCAAGCACAAGGATATGTAGCGATTGACTGCGTGAGAAACAAAATATGGCAAAACGATCGCGTCCGATGGTACTATGCCCAAAACATACTGATATTTGCAAAACTGGAATATTTAACAACTAATCCCATGTTACAAAAAGAGGCAGATAGAACTAACTTTTTACAACTTGCCTTAATTCATCCATACCTTTATTTGCGAACAGCTTCAGAAGCAACTAAATTAAGACAAGAAGTCAAAGATGCTCTAGGATTAACAGACCCAAGAATTTCGGTAAAGAAAGTATTTTTTGCTTTGCTAACCTTGACAAAATCTCGGTTAAGTGGCAAAATAAAACAACTTTTTTTAAAAAATACCAAGTGAAAGTTTCGTTAGTCGCGAGCGATTTGTCAGGAGGGGGTGCAATTCGTGCTTTTCTGTTAGCTCAAGTTCTGATTGAGCTTAACTGTGATGTAGAAATTGTCGGATTTATGTTTGGTAAGGAATTATATGCAATTCCTCCTCATGGCATCCCGGTATATGCGATACCGGGGAGCAAATATCCGGGTTTTTTGATGAACGCTCAAAAACTTTTGAAAAAAATAGATGGGGATATTATTTATGCAGTCAAACCTAAACCTAGCAGCTTTGGTTTATCATTGCTCAAAAAACTGGAGACTCACCGCCCTATAATTTTAGATATAGACGACTGGGAACTGAGCTGGTTCGGCGGAGACGAATGGAAATATCGCCCTGATTTCAAACAACTTTACCGAGATATTGTAAAAAAAAATGGTCAATTGAGAGAACCAGATCATCCGCTGTATATTAAGTGGATGGAAAGTTTAGTTTCCCGTGCGGATGCTGTCACTGTGGATACGGAGTTTTTAAAACAACGTTTTGGTGGTGTATATTTGCCTAATGGCAAGGATACTGAAATGTTCGATCCCGCTAAATACCATCCTGAATTAAGCAGACAGCGTTACGGGTTGTCCGGGTATAAAATTTTAATGTTTCCGGGTGCACCAAGACCTCATAAAGGCGTTGAGGATGTTTTGATGGCCCTCGAACAGCTAAATGAGCCAGATTTAAGATTAGCGATCGTGGGCGGAAGTCCTTATGATGATTATGACGATCGACTTATGCAACAATGGGGGCGTTGGATTATTAAACTGCCAAAATTTCCAGTGGAAAGGATGCCTGAAGTTGTAGCGGCGGCTCATATTGTCGTTGTTCCTCAGCGAGAGACTTTGACAGCGGTGGCTCAGTTTCCGCTCAAGTTGACAGATGGGATGGCAATGGCTAAGCCTGTGTTGTCTACACGAGTGGGGGATATTCCTGAAATTTTAGGTGGCACGGGTTATTTAGTAGAGCCTAATTCTCCCGCTCAAATTTCCCAGAAAATTCAATGGATATTTCAAAATTTGACAGAAGCAAATCTGCAAGGAATGAAAGCTAGGGAAAGATGCGTAGAAAAATATAGCATTAAAACAATGGCCCCGGTCCTTTCAGATATAATTGCAGGTATATCGAAGTAATTTTTTAGTGACTGAATGGAGGAAGATACACTGGCTGTAATTCAAAAAGATTTTGAAATGTCGTACTATTTAGCTGGAAATGCTTCATGTCTGCAAATAAGCTACTCCTAAAATTTGCCAGACGATATCCAGGCAGGATTTTTTTGACTGTGTTCCTGGGATTCTCTGGGGCTTTATTCAATGGTATCAGCACTACTCTGATTGTACCAGTTCTTTTGAATTTTTTGCAGGAAGCTGTCGAGTTGCGGGGTGCTCCACCTTTAATTAAAATTTTGATGTATCCCTTTGAAGGAATGCCTCAAAATCAGCGTTTGGTGTTAATGACCGTCGCGATAGTTATGACAATTATATTTAAAAATATTGCTAGTTATACTAATACTTTAGTAGCTACTTCTCTGACGCGGGCTTTGACTTTTGACTTGCGAGAGGCTGGATTGCGCTTGTTATTAGAAGTAGATTTGGATTATTACTCAAAAACTAAAGTAGGGGATTTAATTAATAGATTGGGCGGAGAAGTAGGTCGAACCGCTAATGCAATTGGCACGGCTATCGGGGTGTTTACTACCTCAATTACTGTTTTGGTGTTTGTAGGTTTACTGCTTTCAATATCTTGGAAAATGACTCTGACATCTACGATTTTGTTAGGGCTGGTTGCTTGGACAAATCAGTACATTATTAACCGTTCTAAACAATTTGGTACGCTGTTATCGGAAATGTCTAAAGATTATTCAGTGGGGATATTGGAAACCATCACTGGGATTAGACTTGTCAAGTCAACGGGGAACGAAGAAAAAGAGTACGAGCGGATTAAAAAATTAATTCATAGGCGAGAACAAGCGGATTTTTCAGCTCAGATAAACTATGCAGCGATCGCTCCTATCAACGAAGTTGTGAATTTGCTGGTTATTATTTTAATTATATTTATAGGTAGGACAATATTTGTCAATGAAATAGAGTCTATTTCTACGGTTCTACTAACATATTTGTTGGTGCTTTTTAGACTAATACCTCTGATTTCTCAATTAAATAGTGGTCGCAGTCAATTTGCTAATACATCGGCTAGTGTAGAGGTTGTTAATAAATTTTTAAGATGTGATGACAAGCCATTTATGCGGAATGGGTTAGTGCCATATACTCATTTGCGATCGGGAATTCATTTTAATAAAATATCTTTTAGTTATCCAAATTATAAAAACTTAGTTCTGCAAGGAATAGATTTATTTCTACCTCACGGTACTACTTTGGCTTTGGTAGGCAGTTCAGGTTCTGGTAAATCAACTTTAGCAGATTTACTACCGAGATTTTACGATCCTACCGAAGGTTGTATCTCGATCGATGGCGTGGATCTGCGCGAATTTGATGTCAAAAGCTTGAGAAAAGCTATGGGAATTGTGAGTCAAGATACGTTCTTGTTTAATGCCTCAGTGCGCGATAATATTGCTTATGCTAGGCAAGAAGCAACAGAAGCAGAAATTGTCGAGGCGGCGAAGGGAGCAAATGCTTACGAGTTTATCCAACAGTTGCCACAGGGATTGGATACTCAAATTGGCGATCGCGGTCTGATCCTATCGGGAGGGCAGCGTCAGAGAATTTCCATTGCTAGAGCCCTGCTGCAAAACCCAGAAATTTTAATTTTAGATGAAGCAACCAGCTCCCTGGATACAGTGGCGGAAAGGTACGTGCAAGAGGCGATCGAGAAATTGAGTTACGATCGCACCACGTTAGTCATTGCCCACCGCCTCTCCACAGTCCAAAAAGCCCATAAAATCGCTGTGATCGATCGGGGACAAGTAGTAGAAATTGGTTCTCACAAAGACTTGTTAGCAAAAGGAGGATACTACACTCGCTTACATTCTATGCAATTTGCCGAAGAAACTGCTCGCGACGAAGCTTTAATTAGAGGTTCTTACGAAATTCGCACTCGTCTAACTCCCATGATAGCTTACCTAAAATTGCTACTAGATGAAATGGTAGATTCTCCCGAAGAAAGGGATGAATTAATCAGAGAATCCTTTCAATCCGCTGCTAATATTTTTGAGACTTTAGAATTTATTGAAAATACAATCAGGCGTCAGGCTGTTCAAAAGTAGTCAGTTGGCAGTTGGCAGTTGGCAGTTGGCAGTAGTCAACAATTACCAATGCCCAATGCCCAATGCCCAATGCCCAATTCCCAATTCCCAATTCCCAATACCCAATTCCCATGTCTCAATATTATGTATTCTTCACCCGCAATATATTGCCACAACCGAATGTAGCTAGCTTAGTTCAAGTTGCACACTCGGCGAATGCCGCAGCAAATCTCGGTTTACCCGCAGTGTTAGTATATCTCCGTAAAGGATGGAGCGCTCTTAATCCAGTAGATTTACTCCATCCTTTTCAACCTAGAAAACCCGATGAAACACTTGCCAAAATCTACAACATTCAACAAAACTTAAAAGTAGCAGATTTACCGATGCCTTGGCCCATCGACCTTTGGGACAACAAGTGGACGAGTTCGAGTACAATAGTATCAAAATACTACCTACCAATCCACCTGCGGAAATCAACTCAAATTGTCCACAGCCGCGACTGGAACTTTGTCAAAGCAGCAATTAAAAATGGAATTCCCGCTATCTACGAACAGCATCATCACGAAAACAAAAAATTTGAACCAGAAATTGTCCGCAATTCTCTGTTTCAAATTGCTGTAACTGTTGCCGATACAGTGCGAGATAGCATGATGCAAAATGGAATGCCGCCAGAAAAAGTAATTATGCTGCACAATGGTTTCAATCATTTATTTTTCGCCCGACAAACGGCGGCCTCCCAGAATTGGCGACAGCAGCTATTAACAGATGAAAGAGAGCATTTAGCAGTTTATGCAGGGGGACTTTACCCGTTTAAAGGTGTGGATATGTTAGTGGATGTGGCGAAGGAATTGCCGGGAGTTCAATTTGCGATCGCCGGTGGTACCGAATCCCAAGTAACAGCCTACCAAAAATTAGCCAAATCCCAGCAAGTTAACAACATAAAATTTCTCGGCTACCTCCCACAGCATCAACTTGCTAGCTTGCTACAAGCCGCTGATGTTTTAACTCACCCTCACTGTTGGACAGAAGCTGCGACATTTACATCTCCTTTAAAATTCTTTGATTATATGGCATCGGGAACTCCAATTGTGGCGACAGAGATTCCATCTTTGCGGGAGTTTAAATCGGGAAACATCGCTGCGACTTGGTGCGAACCCGATAACCCCTATCAATTTGCACAAAGCATTCAAAGTAGTTTAATAAAATATCCCTGGAAGGTAGAAGGTTATGCAGAAACTCTGGATTTTGTCAAGCAATTTTCCTGGGAAAATCGGATTGAGAAAATTTTGAGTTATGTAGACGAGCAAGTGCGATCGCAACTACTTACATAATTTAAAATAGGTTCCTAGTAAATAAGGACTTTAGCCATTTTTGTGAGAGGACTTCAGTCCTCACTACAAACCTATGATGGTTCGTATTAACGACATAATATTCAAAATGAACCCAAAAATCATCGCCACAATCACCACCTACCCCGCCATGAGCCAAAGCGACTGGCTGTGGCAACAAACCCCGGAAAATTTCGGAAAATGGAAAAACATTCAAATGCTAGCAAACCATCCAGAACCAGACTTTTTACTCATGTATCAATTCGACTTTCCCCAAGCGCCTAAAAAGCGATCGTGGCTGGACAAAATTCGCCATCCTACCCCTCCAAATTCCGAAAATCAACAACTTCAAGAAAAATTGCGCGGAGTCCCCAAAGAACGCATTATTTACCTAATTCGCGAGCCACCATTACCAGAAGTCATTGAAATTACCAAAGCCAACTACGAACAAGCCAAACTTTACTGCGGTTACATTTCCGGGCCAGACGACTTCGCA
>NZ_JAHRFC010000062.1:0-29748 GCF_020883015.1 Microcoleus sp. CAWBG640 | reverse complement strand
CCGGAACCACCACAATCTGTTCCGGCGCGCCATCTGCATCTGCACCCACTAAGGACATATCAATGACATCAACTTCTGTGGGTTCTCTCGTCAGCAGTTGCAGGTGACGGGTGGGGGAACCGTCGCCCAGGAGCAGTATTTGCCATGCTGGTGCTAGCTTGGTGTGGGGTAAACCCTTCTGTACTGCGTCTTCTGCTCCTTCCCACAGGGGGTTGAGAGCGTGCCAGGTTCGGCTGTTTTTGGGGGTGAATGTTGCAGTCAAGGGTCTTTACAAAACTTAATTTTTTGTTTATTATAACGTTTCTCTAATCTAAAATCTATATTGCTTGATTTATTCCAGGAATAACTAATCTCTAGATTGCCATAAATAGCGAATTAAAAACTAACCATCTTCCCAAAAAACTTACTTTTGAAAAAAGTCGGGGTTCTGGGTGTATAATAGTAGACTGTGGTAATTTGTCATTTGCTGATGAAGTTGCGATCGTTCTTCTATTTTCTAATTGTCGGTGTCTTGGCGCTGTTAGCCCTGAGTGCAGGCGGTTTTTACTGGTTGACAACTCACACTCCCCTTAATTTACTCAAGGGCGGGCCGACAACTACTCCGGCTGCTGCTGTGTTTGTCTCGAAACAAGCACCTTTGTTAGCGTCAATGCTGGTAAATCCCGATCGCCTGGAATCCCTGCGACAGGTTTTTGCTACTCCTGCAGAAAGAAGCCGATCGCACGCTGAATTTGAACAAATCAAAAACAGCCTCCTCGCCAATACAAACCTCAATTACAGTCGAGATATCCAACCTTGGATAGGTGACGAAATTACCTTCGCGATCGCTACACCAGATATCGATCGCGACAGCAAAAATGGCAAACAAGCCGGGTTTTTGGTAGCCCTTTCCTCCCAAAATCCCGATCGCAGCCAGCAGTTTCTCGATTCCTACTGGCAAAAACAAGGTCAGTTTGAGCAATATAAAGGCGTTAAACTCAGTTATAAACAATTACCCGCAGTCCCGAAAAAAACTGAGCCGATCTCACCTTTGAGTCGCCTTGCTTTGCCAAGTTCCAGTTTACCCTCAAGCTTTGCTACGGCTTTACTCAGTGGCAGTTTAGATGGCAAGAATCACCAAAGTTTTGTTTTATTGGCTAATCATCCGCAGGTGCTTAGAGATGCCATAGATAACGTAGAAGTGGCAAACCTCAATCTTAACAATAAGCCAGAATATCAAAAAGCTTTGCAGCAGCTAAAACAAGGCAGAATAGCTTTAGCATTTTTCAATCTACCCCAGTCGGAAACCAAGGAAAAATCTGATGTTTCCCTTTCTTCCCTAGGGGTGGCTGTGGGAGTAAATAGACGGGGATTAGTGGCCGAAACTGCTTTAGTGACCGATCGCCAAAACAACGCAATTCCCACACTATCAGAACCTGTACAAGCCTTACAATACATTCCCTCAGCCAGCCCTTTGGCAGTGGCTAGCACCAGTTTAAACAATTTTTGGACTGAATTTTCAGCGGCTATTTCTGGCAATGCAGAAGTGTCAAAATTAGTCGATCGCACCCTCGCAGATATTCAGACAGCTTGGGGCATTAACTTACCCCAAGACATATTCAACTGGGTAAAAGGAGAATACGCTTTAGCAGTGCTTCCAAGTGCCTCAAACAGCAGCGATTGGATTTTTGTGGCTGAAACATCTGCTGATTCCCAACAGGCGATCGCCCGCTTGGACGAAATTGCCCGCAGCAAAGAATACAGCATAGGCAGTTTCACTCTCAGAAACCAAAAAATTACCGCTTGGACGCAGTTGACAACTACCCAAAATTATGGTAAGGAAACAAACAGGAAAAGTGCGATCGAAACCGAGGCAAAAGGAGTCAGAGCGACAGTTGGTAAATACGAAATTTTTACAACCTCAGTAGAAGCAATGGACGAAGCTCTGAAAGCTGCTGAAACAGGTTCTTTGGTGGCAAATCAAGACTTTCAAACCAGTATCGAACCCTTACCGCCATCTAATGACGGCTATTTTTATTTAGATTGGCCCTCAAGCAGAGGAATTTGGGAAAAACAAATTCCTCTGTTGAGGTTAATTGAACTTTCCGCAAGACCATTGTTCGACCATTTGCGATCGCTCACAATTACTAGCACCGGAGAAACAGCAGGCATTCGCAAAGCCGCTATATTTATGCGATTATATTAGTTCTTGGTAATTGGGAATTGGGAATTGGGAATTGGGAATTGGGAATTGGGAATTGGGAATTGGGAATTGGGAATTGGGAATTGGGAATTGGAAATTGGGAATTGGGAGCGGGATGCTCCCAACAACCAACAACCAACAACTAAGGAGTAACCACTACTGACTCATCCACCTTTTTTGGCTTACCAAAATAAGCTTGAAACACGTCTTTGGCGATCGGGGCCGCCGCTATAGAACCAAAACCACCATTTTCCACAACCACGGCGATCGCAATTTCTGGTTTCTCCGCAGGTCCATAGGCCACATACAATGAGTGATCCTTCTGTCCGATTACCTCCGAAGTCCCGGTTTTGCCCGCAGTCAGCGGAATGGAACCGTCATTGAGTCCCCGTCCCGTACCCTCCGTCACCACCGCCGCCAGTCCTTGCTTAATCACCTCAATCGTCCCAGGTTTAATCCCCGTAGGCACCGGTTTTGTTTCAGGTTTACCAGTCATCGAAGTCAAAAGATGGGGCTTGACACGATTACCACCATTGGCGATCGAACTCACCATCACCGCGGCTTCCAAAGGAGTCACCAACACCAAACCCTGGCCGATAGACATCGTTACCGTATCTCCCGCATACCAAGGTTCCTTATAAATTTTCTCCTTCTCCTCCGGTGTCGGCATTTGACCGTGATCTCCGCCACCAAGGCCCAAAAGCTTCAAATCCGTATCCTTGCCAATTCCCAAGCGGTGTCCCCACTTAGCAATTGCTTCGGGCCCAGCACTCATGCCGATTTGATAAAAAAACGTATTGCTGCTAAAAGCCAAAGCCTCCCGAAAGCCGATGTCACCGTAACCACCACTGTGTTCGTTAAAATCAATTCCCCCCACAGTAATGTAAGCCGAAGTGTTCAAAATAGAGTCCGGTGAAAACTTACCCGATTCCATACCAGCGACGGAAGTCACAATTTTAAAAGTGCTACCAGGGGGATAGCCTTGCATGGCTCGATTCAAGAAGGGATTTTCCAAATCTTGGAGATTTTGCCAATCTTCCTTGGTGATTTTTCGCGTAAACAGATTGGGGTCAAAAGTAGGGTGGCTGGCTAACACTAATACTGCACCAGTTTTCACGTCCAGGGCTACTACTGCCCCCCGTCGATTCCCCAGGGCGTCTTCAGCCGCTTTTTGCATCTTGAAATCTATAGTTAGCTGCACTGTTTCACCTGGTTTCGGAGGTGTCTCTCCGATCAGGCGCAGTTCTTGATTTTGGGCATTCGTCTCGATCAGTCGATAGCCCCAAACTCCGGCAATCTTGCTGTTAGAACTCGCTTCTATGCCCATTTGACCCACAATCATTCCCATCGGATATTCTGGATGAGTTTTCAAGTCTGCTTCGGTAGCTTCGCCAATATATCCGAGAACGTGAGCAGCTAAACTGCCTTCTGGATAGAAGCGTCTGGCTTCGGGGCGCACTTCCACTCCTCGCATTTGTCCCACCAGTTCTGCTAGTGGCACAAATACCTCTGGCGGCATTGCTTGTCTAAGTCGTACCGGTCTGTAGGATGAAGGATCGACTTGTTTTAATTTTTCGAGAATTTCCTGGGCTGGGATTTTCAGCAGCGGACTTAACTTGTCTGCTGTTACTTTCCACTGTTCCGGCGTTTGTTCTTTGGGCCACAAATAGATCGATCGAGCTAAATTGTTCGCAGCTAGCAGTTTACCTTGGCGATCGACTATATGTCCGCGATTGGCTGGTTTTGGCACTTCCCGAACTCGATTGTTTTCGGCTCGTTCCCGGTTTTGTTTCCCTTCCACCAGTTGCAATTGCACCAGCCTACCGACGTGCAGACTCAGCAAACCTGTTGCAATCAACATCAAGACGATCGCCCGCTGTATCGGACGGGACTGTTTCCTAGGAGTTTCCCCCAGGGTTAGGTCAGAAGCGCGAAATCCAGATATGGCAGAAATTTGTCGTTGCATAATTATATAGGTAGATGTCACATCCTAGATGTTAGATAACTAATTATTAACTATGAAAGATCCCGCAGGGGAAATTTGACTACTGACTGGGAGTTCCTGACAAATGAATAACTTCCCAAATAGCCAGAAATAGCCAGGAAAATTAACAGCGGGGTTTCACCCTTGGGGGATTAAGCCCTCTCGTGCCACCCATAAGTAATAATACCAAAAGTTGTGTTAATCAGGAACTCAGCACTCAAAACAAGCCCAAAATTATCCAAAGCAGGATCTTTGGTGCACTGTTAACTGTTGAATGGTCAAATATTTGGTGATTCGGTTTACACGATCGGCAGCTATCTTCCCTCATCCGGTAAAATAAAATGGCGTGTTTAACCAAAATTGGTAACTCCGAAAGTGCTAAAGACTCTTAGAGCTGACTTCAGTATTATTTTCGATCGAGACCCTGCTGCTCGCAACTGGCTGGAAGTTTTGTTTTGCTACCCTGGTCTTCAGGCCCTGGTATTCCACCGCATCGCACACTGGCTATACTTGGTCGGAATTCCGTTCATCCCCCGCTTGATGTCCCACCTGGCTCGCTTTTTTACCGGAATTGAAATTCACCCTGGGGCAACAATCGGTAAAAGCGTTTTCATTGACCACGGTATGGGAGTAGTCATCGGCGAAACCGCGATAGTCGGCGATTTTGCCCTCATTTACCAAGGAGTTACCCTCGGTGGTACTGGCAAAGAAAGTGGCAAGCGTCACCCTACTGTCGGCGAAAACGTAGTTATCGGTGCTGGTGCTAAGGTACTGGGGAATCTTCAAATTGGCAATAATGTCCGCATTGGCGCAGGTTCCGTCGTGCTCCGGGACGTACCATCTGATTGTACAGTGGTAGGGATTCCCGGCCGCATAGTTTATCGATCGGGAGTACGAGTCAATCCCCTAGAACACGGCAGTTTACCAGATTCCGAAGCTGTGGTGATTCGCTCTTTAGTCGATCGCATCGAATCCCTCGAACAGCAACTTAAAAGTTTGCAAACTCAACAGCCTGTTTCCTTCACATCCGAACCAAATTCTCACAATTTCCATTCAACATTCCCAAGTTTACATCAAACCACTAATTTAGCCCTAGCCGAAACAACTAAATTAGCTGTTGCTAGCACTTGTCAGTTAAAAGATAAAGCAATTCAAGAATTTTTCGACGGCAGTGGCATCTAACCATTGGGCATTGGGCATTGGGAATTGGGAATTGGGAATTGGGAATTGGGAATTGGGAATTGGGAATTGGGCAACCTCCCCCCAAGGGGGGAAGAGAATTAGGCATTGGAAGCAACCAATAACCAATAACCAATAACCAATAACCAATAACCAATAACCAATTCTTTCAAGGATTAACCTCGCGCGCCGACCAATTTCCCTCCCCATCGAGCCGATAAAGCAACCTATTCTGGGGGGCACCTCGCAACTCCAACAAATCCACAGCTTCCGGTTCCAACAACAGCAAACAAAAATTAGACAGAGGCTCGATCGCATCTGGGGCAGTAGGTTCAAAAGCGCTGGAAACAGCCCTATTTTCCCCTGGATGCGGCCAAGCAAATTGCACCCGCGCCGCGTCAGAAATTTCCTGCCAAGCCCTTCTACGCGACGCACAAAGTGCAGGATCGGGATGTTCTGCACTTACCAACACCAGTTGTCCAGCAATCCGAAATTGTTCGCGAGTTTGCGGGAAATACCAACAAATCTCCCCCCAAGGATAGAAATTAATTTCTTCTACCTTTTGACTCCGAATATCTGTAATAAACTGTAAGTGGTTGGTATCTTCCAAAAACCCTCTAAACACAACCGTGCGGTTGGCCGGACGCCCGTCAGCCCGGACTGTTGCTAGTTGTAAGTACCGGGAAACAGGAAGACTCCGATTGCGATGGAGAGTACCAGCAAGATGCGATCGCCAAGGTGCTAAAGTCATAACAAAAGGAAGAAGGAAGAAGGAAGAAGGAAGAAGGAAGAGGGAAGAAGGAAGAAGGAAGAAGGCCCTTCGACTACGCTGACTGAACCGGCAAGAAGGAATCAAACCCTTGAGCAAAGGTGAGTCGATAAGAATAAAAAATAAAAAGACAGTTTTTGTAAATTTACCATCCTCCTATTCATAATTTTATGTCAAATTCACTCTTAAAATACAAAAGTATTCAAACTCCCCACAGCGGCTATCACTGGGACGGCAGTTACCGTCGCTTTTTTGAAGGTTGGTACTATCGCATCACCTTACCAATCCACCAACAATCCTTTGCATTCATGTACTCCATCGAAGACCCCAGAGGCGGTCAACCTTACAGCGGCGGTGTCGCTCAAATTCTCGGCCCCAAAGACGAATATTTGTGTCGCACTTTCCCCGATGTAAACAAATTTTGGGCAGATAGAAACAAACTGGGATTAGGACATTGGGGCAAAACAGATTTACAAATCAAACCCGAATATTTAGCACCACAAGCATTTGATAACCACATCGAAGAAGGTTATCAAGCTACAGCCACCTTGCATCAAGGTTACTTACACGACCCAGGAAGTGGCAAACACTGTTATTGGCAGTATGAAATTAAACCAATTTACGGCTGGGGAAACTCCGATTCCATCCAGAAATCTACCGCAGGAATGCTATCTTTTCTGCCCATATTTGAACCCGGTTGGCAAATTTTAATGTCCCACGGTTTAGCCACAGGCTGGATAGATTGGAACGACCAACGCTATGACTTTACAGAAGTTCCAGCTTACAGCGAAAAAAATTGGGGCGGTGCTTTCCCTCAAAAATGGTTTTGGATTAATTGCAATTGTTTTCAAGGCGAGTCAGATTTAGCTTTAACTGCCGGTGGTGGCAAACGAGGCGTTTTGTGGTGGATGGAATCGGTGGCAATGATTGGTATCCATTATCGAGGAAAATTCTATGAATTTGCACCTTGGAATTCCCAAGTTACTTGGCATATTGAACCTTGGGGATACTGGAAAATGCAGGCAAAAAATAGTCAATTTGAAGTTGAGTTAATTGGCACTACCAATACTCTAGGTACCTATGTCCGAACTCCTACAGCCAAGGGGATGGCTTTTTGCTGCCGGGATACGACGCACGGTGAATTGCGGCTACAACTGCGAGAATTTTTGGGGGGAAATATTGACAAAAGTGGCAAGCAGCGTTCTAGAATTATTTTAGAGGCTGAAAGTTCTTTGTGTGGTTTGGAAGTTGGGGGCGGGCCTTGGGATGAAGTTTGGCAATTTTAGATTTGAGATTGCAGAATTTATAAGCCTATTTTCTCCCAGTGCGCGTAGGCGCACTTCGTTTGTATAGTAGCGACTTACAGTCGCCATAATTAAGTAAGAGTTACCTGATAATTAAATCCCATGCTCAAATCATTTCGATCGCAATTAGTGCAATTCTACCGCAGCCAGCGGTTCCCACAAACCTTAAAGCTAATTTTAGGGTTAATTCTCTGTTTTGGCACTCTATTAATTCCTGCGACAATTGCCAATGCAGGAGATTTATCACGCCAACCCATCACCGAAATTAGTGTGAGTTTGGGCAGTGAAACTGGGGAACTCAAATTTTTTCCCAATCTGCTAGAATTTGATTCTGGGAAACGTTATAAGTTAGTTCTGAAAAATCCCAGTTCGCAGAAACATTATTTTACTGCTAAAAACTTTGCTGATGCGAGTTGGACACAAAAAGTAGAAGCTGGGAAAGTGGAAATTAAAGGAGCTATTCACGAGTTGGAACTTAAACCCGGAGCTATGGCAGAATGGGTATTTATCCCCATGAAGTCGGGAACTTACAACCTTCGATGTACGGTAGCCGGACATACAGAGGCGGGAATGATTGGCAAAATTGCGATCGCCCCTTGAAATCCCATATCCCAGTTAATGTTAACATCCACTTAAGCGGACTCCAACGGTGCCATCGTCAGTCCAGCGCGGCTCAACTGCATATGATAAAGTTCTGCTTGCTCTTGTGGCCCAACCCACACCGTAGCTTGTCCTTCGTGATGGATTTGATTAGCAAGTTCCCAAGCTCTATCGCTTGTCATCCCTGGAATATATTTGGTCAAACATTCAACAACGTGCTGGAATGTATTGAAATCATCGTTGAGAACAATTACCCGATAATTTGGATAAGGCTTGCGGGTAACTTGACTCGATCGAACTGGAGCTATGGTCGGTGAAGAAGTCATCGCGCGAACAGCCACTGAAACTACAAACAGCATAAAAAATTTACCATTACTATTCTAACACGATCTCAGCCGATTTTAAATTTTAAATTTGAGATTGGACAATTACTCCCACGGCTCAATCTGCGTGGCTGTGAAGTTGACAAAAAGGCAGTCACTTTTTACAGAGTGACTGCCTCTAGGACTATTTTAGACTTTTGCCAACAGCGCGATCGCCGAGGGCAAAACCTCTACTAAGCCGCAGCCAAATTTGCTGCTGCAAAATCCCAATTAGCCAAGTTATCCAAGAAATTAGCAATGTAGTCAGGACGGCGGTTTTGGAAGTCCAAATAGTAAGCGTGTTCCCACACATCCAAAGTCAGCAATGGGATTTGACCATGGGCCAAAGGAGTATCGGCGTTGGCAGTTTTGGTAACTTTCAAAGTGCCATTGTCTAAAACCAGCCAAGCCCAGCCACTACCGAACTGAGTTGTCGCAGCAGCCTTGAATTCTTCTTTGAATTTATCGAAGCTGCCGAAGTCAGCGGTGATTTTGTCAGCTAAAGCTCCCGTCGGAGTGCCACCACCACCTGGTTTGAGAGAATTCCAGAAAAAATTGTGGTTCCAAACTTGACCTGCATTGTTAAAAATGCCTGCTTTGGATGAGTCTTTGGCAGATTCCTTGACAATCTCTTCGAGAGATTTGCTGGCAAGTTCAGTGCCTTCAATCAGTTTGTTGAGGTTGGTCACGTAAGCAGCGTGGTGCTTGTCGTGATGGAACGAAAAGGTATTGGCCGACATATGGCCTGACTCTAGAGCGTCAGCGGCGAAGGGTAATGGTGCAAGTTCAAATGCCATTGTGTTCAATCCTCTCTGGATTACTTTTAGTTTTTGGGTTGACTCTCAGGCTTTTGTGTGATTAGAGCCTTTAGTCCCTAGCCTGAGTCGATCGAGCTATTTGACACTCCCCTGCCTAAAGGCGAGGGGATTCTTAATTCAGCGACTGACCTTTAAGTGTTACGTCCTTTCGGCAATACTCAAACCTTTTAACCGTGGGAATTCCACCAATTAACGAGCCTGATTCGCAGCCACCCCAGAGGGTCTATCTCCAAAAGCTTACTAGGATACTGACCTAGAGTTTGGGTGTGCCCCACCCTACTTAACAAGACTAGAATAGTTTGTTTTTCTGGTTTTGAGACTGTGTTAAGCCTCTAGCTGTTTAAAGAGTTTTCGCCGCTCTTTGCCCCCCCGTTTATGCCTAAAAGTGTGTCTCATGTCCCGTTTCACGAGGGCATTGCGAGTTTAACCTCGACTATTGCAGTATACTACGATTACTGGAATTGGCAGAAGTTTTAGGAATAAATTAAAGCCGTCCTAAAAGGACGGGGTTTTAGACCCGACTCCTTTGATAACAATTACAGCATTTAAGCATTTTCAGTTCTAGCTTTTACCTGTAAAAACTTTCAAACGCCAGCCTTTAATACCATAAAGCTTGGCAGAATGTCAACCCACCTGCGATGTACCTAAAAGTTTGTGTAAATTTTTAATGTGACGCAAGTTTTATCATGGTTATAAATAAATTAAACCATTGTATTGTCAAATATCAGCTCTATTTAACTTAAGCTGTAAACAAGTCAAACAAGTCGCAGGAGCCATCAATGCAAAAGCCTTTAAACAACTCCACGAGCCATGCCTCACCATGGTTAAATCTGAAACTAATTGTTAGCGCTCTGGAAACAGTCCAAGACTTAATTGTAATTTCCTTATGTATCGGTTTGTTCTGCTTCATGGTACTGGAACTTCGAGAAATGTTTTTCTCGCTGTTGCCTCCGTTGAATTTCAAGCAAGTGACGGCTGATATTCTATTTTTATTAGTTTTAGTTGAACTATTTCGATTATTAATTATTTACTTGCAAGAGCAGCGAGTTTCCATTGGTGTTGCTGTGGAAGTTTGTATTGTATCAGTTTTACGAGAAGTAATCGTGCGGGGAGTGCTGGAGACTCCCTGGGTTCAGATATTATCTACAGGTGGATTTTTGCTAGTTTTAGGAATGTTGCTGGTAATCCGAGTCTGGTTGCCGCCAACCTTTGAGGGAATTGACCCAGAACGCCGGATGTCTAGGAGCAATAGAAATCTTTACGACGAGGAATAACATCCTGACTACGCACCTCTTTGTCATGGAGGCGATCGCTTTGCTAGTCAGGGATTGAGTCTCGAATGCTCAATTTTTGACTAGCAACCTATTTAATTCGTATGATTCCAGGTAATACAATATTATCTCTGAGCTTGCAACTCACCCAACTTTGCCAGGACTTCTTGAGAGTGAATTGCCGGATTAATCTTCACAAAAGTTGCCCGCAAAATGCCCTTTGGATCGATAATAAAACTGTGTCGTGCCGAGATAAAATTCATCCAAGAACCGTAAGCTTTACTCACTTTTCCGTCCGTATCAGCTAACAGGGGAAATTTCAAACCTTCCGAATCACAAAATTCGGCGTGGGAATTGACATCATCAGCGCTAATACCGATAATTCGAGCATTCTTTGCCAAGTATTTCGGCAAGTCTTGCTGGAATCTGCGCGCTTCGATCGTACAACCAGATGTAAAATCTTTGGGATAGAAATAAACTACCAGCCACTTACCGCGATAATCGGAGAGAGACACTTGTCCGCTACCGCTATTAGTCGGTAAAGTAAACTCCGGTGCTGGTTGATTCACCTGGGGAAGCTTGCCACCAAGGGCGGCAGCGGGGGCTGCAAAATTAAAACTTAAAACAACTAGACAAATTGCCACGAAAGTGCTAAAAAAGTAGCGGCGGGAGAGCATAATTTTAGAACTAGAACTGTACTTAACACAAGTTAACAGTTTTCTGATTAAATAGGTAGGGGCAATTTGTGGATTATTCCTAGATTGTTCCGAAAAGCTAAATATCACTCACTAAAATAGCAATTTACTTATGGCCGCTGCACTCCCGTTATCAGGCAAAGCTACTGTAGTCCAGGTAATTAATGGTCAACCCGTTGCGATCGAAGTTGATGGCACTAATGCCCCAATTACCGCAGGCAATTTTGTAGACTTAGTTGAGCGTGGCATCTACGACGGGGTGATGTTTCACCGAGTTGTGCGTCAACCCACTCCTTTTGTGGTGCAAGGTGGCGATCCGCGCAGCAAAGATACCACAATTCCGGCAAGTCAATTAGGAACGGGCAATTTTATTGACCCGGATACCAATCAAGCTCGTTTTATTCCTTTGGAAATTAAGCCCCAAGGAGCTACCGAACCTGTTTACAACCAAGTTCTTACCCAGACTCCGCAGTTACAGCACACTGTCGGGGCTGTGGCCATGGCTCGTGCTACTGCTTTGAATACGGCTTCTTCCCAGTTCTATTTTGCTTTGGATGATTTGCAGTTTTTAGATGGTAATTATGCTGTTTTTGGCTATGTTACTCAAGGTTTTAATACGGTAAATGCGGTGCAGCAGGGCGATCGCATTTCTAGCGCTAAAGTTGTTCAAGGAATCGTCCCCAGTCGGGTTTCTAGTATCATTAGCGATGTTACTTTACTGAACAATTTCGTTAATACTACCAATCTGGTCAATCTGCCTTTGCGATCGCTCAAATTGGCCAACACCCCCAATAACTATCAAGTCACTTCCCAAGATTTTCAGCAAAATCCCAGCGGTGTACTGGGAGGTAGTGCCAGCGATCGCATAACTGGTTCACCAACCAATGATGCAATTAATGGTGGCCAAGGCAATGATACCATCAGTGGTGAAGTTGGTGACGACTTTTTGCGAGGTGGCAAAGGTAATGACTTAATTAGCGGTGGTGTTGGCAACGATATTTTGATTGGAAATCTGGGTGACGATAATCTCAATGGAGATGCTGGTAACGACTTTTTGCGAGGTGGCAAAGGTAACGATGTTTTAATTGGTGGTGATGGCAACGATATTTTAATTGGAGATGCAGGTGCTGATACCCTGACCGGTGGTGCAGGTGGTGATACTTTTGTTCTAATTACTGGTAACAATATACCTGTGGATAATACGAGCGATCTAATTCTTGATTTTGTACCAGGAGAAGATCGCATTGGCATTACCAGCAGTTTATCCAGCGTTGGATTTACTGCCTCTGGAAGCAACACTCTGATTCAATTGGGAGGGGTAACTTTGGCAACAGTTCAAAATGCCACCCCTACCGCAGTTCAAAACGCGGCGTTTGCCATTAACTTTGCTACTATTTCTCGTCCCAATGACTTGCCAGTTGGTGATGCAGCTTTTAGAATTGGCTAAGTTGGCGATCGCTCTGAGAACCCCGGCTTTTTTTAAGAAGTCGGGGATGTAGGTAAATCTAGTACCATAATTCTGTAATTTTAGCAACTGCTTCGTGATAATCTTCTATTTTATCCTGAGCCTTAAACAGCTCTGCTGATTTCTGAAAATCCTCAAATCCTCCGGGAATATCTTTCAATTTATATTTAGCTATTCCACGGTTAAAATAAGCTTTACCAAAATCAGGTGCGATGCGAATTGCTGAATCAAAATCTGCCATTGCCGCCACATAATCATCTATTTTTAAGTAGATAGTGCCACGTCGAAAGTAACTTTTGCCTGTATAGGGATTAAGTAGCACAGCTAAACTATAATCGGCGATAGCTGCGGGATAATCTTCTAAGCGAGTTAGCATAAATCCCCGATTGTTGTAATACTTATCTCCTTCGGGATTAATACCAATGGCTGTGGTTAAATCTTCTAAAGCTAATAGTTTATAACCTAATTTGTAACGGGTTATGCCTCGGTCATTATAAGCGGGAGCGAAGTCAGGATTTATTTCCATAGCGCAGCTAAAATTTTTTACCGCACCGTGCAAGTCGCCGTCTTCTAAATTTTTCAAACCATCAAGGTAAAAATTTTTAGTCTTAGCATTTAAGATTTCTGACTTTCGCGAATCAGAAGTACAGTCAGACAATAATTTGTCCGCCAGATTAGTTAATCCTAAAAAATCCATCGAATTTACAATACTTGTGACAATTAATCTGCTGGGAAGGATGGCGATAGTGGGCATAGGAAAGCGAGGATTTAACTGTACTCTTTTATTTTCTGCGATTTTGTAGCTTTAGGCAGTGATATTAATACTGTCAGGATGGTGATTATATTGATGAGATGCGGTGATGGTTGGGTATTGACTTGTGTGAGGAGATTTGGCCTTAGTGAGTGAGGCAGATCACAACTCAGGGCAATTTTCCCCAGAGACTATCTAGTCTAGCCTTTGCAGGTAATGGGTCCGATCGGGTGCTGCAATCCATCTACACACCTCAACCAACAGAATACCCAGATATCCTAGTGCTTACAGAATTCGGGGATATAACAGCAGAATTACTTTTCAGTAAAATTTCTGATGAAAGTTGCGCATTATTTGCTATAATTTAATTATTCCTTAAGAATCTATTGCTCAACTTAGTGTCAATGAAAATAGTTCTGAAGTTAAAAAAAATCGTGGTGACAATAGGGGCGATCGCCCTATTCACTCTTTGTTTAACTCCTCCAGCGATGGCGGCTAATGCTCAGGATATTAGTCAAATAGAAAAAGATAATTGGTGCGTCAGCTTTTTGTGGAAGCAATGCGATTTAAGCGGTGCTGATTTAAGCGGTGCTAATCTCCAAGACGCTAACCTCAGCGGTGCTAATTTAAGCGGAGCAAACTTGTCCGGCGCTAACTTAAAAAATGCCGACCTTTCTGATGCCGATCTCACTGGTGCCAACTTAGCAAATTGTGATATTTTTGGCACAGACCTCAGTAAAGCTAACTTGACCGCAGCTAATTTAAATCATAGTCGATTGTGGGATGCAAATTTGACTTTAGCCAATTTGACTAGGGCAAATTTAAAAAATGCGAATGTTTTAGATTCTCGACTCTGGGGAACAAATCTCACCAAAGCTAATTTAACTGATGCTACGCTCCATGGCGCTGATTTGCAATATGCCAATTTGGCTGACAGTAATTTAACGGGTGCGGACTTGCAAAGCTTCTTGTTCAGAGGTTATAAACAACTAACGAACCTCAGTAATGCTAATTTAGAAGGTGCGGTTTTAACGAGAGCTAATCTCGAAGGTGTCTTACTTTCGGGGGCGGTGATGCCTGACGGTTCTATTAATGACGAAGTTGCGATTAATTTCAAGTCTAGTTCCTGGGATTAATGTCGATAATAACCAAGCTACCAGTGCCACTTTTTTGGGGTGCGGTCTACTTTTTTCCTGTTAGGTAGTCAATCAATTTAGCTAAGATTTATATTTTTTAACCGAAGTACACCCTATCTGTTACAATTTTAAATAAACCCAGAACAGCACCAAACACTCGTAATGGAAACCCTGCAAAACAAAATTTACGAACTAGCACAATTTGCTAATACTTTAGTCAACTCTCAACTTACACACCTCAGTTTCGTTAGCGTCGGAGTCATCTTTTTGGCTGGGTTGCTAACGAGCTTAACTCCCTGTATGCTTTCCATGTTGCCGATTACCATCGGCTATATCGGTGGCTACGAAGCCAAAAGTCGTCTCCAAGCTGCTACTCAGTCGGCTTGGTTTTCCCTAGGATTGGCGACAACTCTTGCTGGTTTGGGTATTTTAGCTTCATTTGCTGGGCAGGTTTATGGCAAAATAGGCATAGGTTTGCCGATCGTTGTTAGCATTATTGCTATTTTAATGGGGCTGAATTTACTGGAAGCTTTACCTTTGCAAATGCCCTCTTTTGATGCTGTGGCTTTGGTGCCGAAGAATTTGCCCGCTGGAGTGCGATCGTACTTATTGGGCTTAAGTTTTGGTTTGGTGGCCTCTCCGTGCAGCACTCCTGTTTTGGCTACCCTCTTAGCTTGGGTTTCCAAGACTGGAGATACGTTTTTAGGTGGTGTTTTGTTACTGTTTTATGCTGCGGGCTATGTGGCTCCTTTGATTATAGCAGGGACTTTTACTGCGAGTATTAAAAAGTTGTTGGAATTGCGCCGTTGGTCTAGTTGGATTACGCCTGTTAGTGGTATTTTGTTGGTAGGATTTGGCGTTTTTTCTCTGCTTTCTCGCTTACTTCCTGCTTGAGTTTTGTAGTCAGGACTTGACCTAGGGTTTCAACATATACCGATCGCGGCGGTGTTGGTGATTTTTTTTACGAACCGCGAAGGCGCGAAGAACACGAAGGAAGAAAGGAAAGAGAAGGGAGTCTGAGTTGATTGAGTTGTCTGAGCAACATGATCTAGCGGTTCTCAAGTAGTTGAGGTGCGTTAGCTAAAAATTACCTATTACCAATTACCAATGACATCTAAAGAATTATTTCTATCTAAGTTATCGGAATGGGCGACTGCTCCTCAAAGGTTTTTTAAGCGAGAAGTTTTGCCGGTGCTGGCTGATTTGCGGTTGGCAATTATTTTGTTGTTGGCGATCGCCTTTTTTAGTATTTCTGGCACTGTGGTCGAGCAAGGTCAATCTGTGGCTTTTTATCAGTCCAATTATCCAGAACACCCGGCTCTTTTTGGATTCCTCAGTTGGAAAGTTTTACTAATTGCAGGATTAGATCATGTATACCGCACTTGGTGGTTTTTGTCAATCCTGATTTTGTTCGGAAGCAGCTTGACGGCTTGTACTTTTACTCGACAGTTTCCGGCGCTAAAAGCCGCCCGTCGCTGGAAATTTTATGAAGAACCGAAGCAGTTTGAAAAATTAGCCCTGAGTGCGGAGTTGGGAACTGGTTCTTTAACTTGTTTAGAAGAACTTTTGCAGCAAAAAAAATATCTGGTGTTTCGAGAAGGAGAGAAAGTTTATGCTCGTAAGGGCATAATTGGTAAAATTGGCCCGATTATTGTTCACGCCAGTATGCTGATTATTTTAGCTGGGGCGATTTGGGGTACGATGACTGGTTTTATGGCTCAAGAAATGGTTCCGAGTGGTGAAAATTTTCAGGTGCAGAATATCACGGATACGGGACCTTGGGCGGGGCCGCAAATACCGAAGGATTGGTCGATGCGTGTCAATCGGTTCTGGATCGATTATACTCCTAGCGGTGCGATCGACCAGTTTTATTCTGATTTATCAGTTTTGGACAAAGCAGGTCAAGAGGTCGATCGCCAAACTATTCATGTTAACAAGCCTCTGAGATACCGAGGAGTGACTTTTTATCAAGCAGATTGGTCGATCGCTGCTGTGCGGGTTCGCCTCAACAAAAGCCCGGTTTTGCAACTACCAATGGCTCAGTTAGATACTCAAGGTAAAGGCCGGATTTGGGGTGCTTGGATTCCTACTAAACCTGATTTGAGTGCTGGTGTTTCTCTGTTAGCTAAAGACTTGCAAGGAACTATGTTAGTTTATGGCATGGATGGCAAGTTGTTAACTACTGTTCGCGCTGGTAGTGCTATAGAAGTTAATGGAGTGATGCTGACAATTGATGAAGTTGTTGGTAGCACGGGATTACAAATTAAAGCCGATCCGGGAATTCCGATTGTTTATACTGGCTTTGGGTTGCTGATGTTGAGCGTGCTGATGAGCTATCTGTCTCACTCCCAGATTTGGGCTTTGGAAACAGAGGGCAAACTTTATGTTGGTGGCCGGACTAATCGGGCTCAGGTGACTTTTGAAAGAGAGGTTGTGGAGATTTTGGATAAGTTAGCTGCATCGAAACAACAGGTTGAACAAAGTGCGATCGCCCCTACTTCTTTAGCTAATCAAAACTAATTTTAGGGCCGCTAACTCTCACTTTCTGCCTTTGTTTCCGTCTATTGCTGAACTAGCTTGGAAAGTTGTTGAGGGCGGGTATCCGATGTTACCGGGGGCGATCGCTCTCCGGTAATTTACCCTAATATCTAGAGATATAGGCGATCGATACTACAATCCCATTCAATGTCCCACAGTGGCTGCTAGAATCCCAAAAAAATTGAACTTAATGTTCCATCCGTGGCAATATTAAGGAATTGTTAAGTTATGCGACGGTTTCGCAAACAAAACTTCCCGCACAAATAGTCCCGCAAATCCACCGTTCCCATTAGGAGCCAACCCATCTATGATTCCCAACCATTCCTTCGCGGCTGACGAGCATTCTAGCAAACCTGACAAGCCCGAGGAAGCTTGCGGCGTTTTCGGTATCTACGCACCTGGTGAAGATGTCGCCAAGTTGACCTATTTTGGTTTGTATGCGTTGCAGCACCGGGGCCAGGAATCCGCAGGCATTGCCACCTTTGATGGCGATCGAGTATACCTGCACAAAGACATGGGACTGGTTTCCCAAGTCTTCAATGAATCTAGTTTAGGTCACTTGCCCGGTAATTTAGCCGTAGGTCATACTCGCTACTCTACTACTGGCTCGTCGCGGGTTGTCAACGCTCAACCTGTGGTCGTCGAAACTCGTTTGGGAAGTCTGGCTCTAGCACATAACGGGAATCTTGTCAATACCAAAGAATTGCGGGAAGAATTGCTGTCTCGGAACTGCGAGTTTGTGAGCACGACGGATTCAGAGGCGATCGCCGTGGCGATCGGTTCCCAGGTAGACAAGGGTAAAGATTGGCTCGAAGCAGCCATCAGTGCCTTTGGGATGTGCCAAGGAGCCTTTAGTTTGACCATCGCCACCCCCAAAGGTGTCATGGGTGTCCGCGACCCTCACGGAGTGCGCCCCTTGGTAATTGGCACACTCCCGACAAATCCGGTACGGTATGTTTTGGCATCGGAAACTTGCGGATTAGATATTATCGGTGCGGAATTTTTGCGCGACGTAGAACCGGGAGAATTAGTTTGGATCACAGAGGAAGGTATGGCTTCCTTTCACTGGAGTCAGCAACAAAAACGCAAACTTTGCATCTTTGAAATGATCTATTTTGCTCGACCCGATAGCATGATGGAAGGTGAAAGTTTGTACAGCTATCGCCTACGAATCGGCCGTTTATTAGCAGCCGAATCTCCGGCAGATGCTGATATAGTCATCGGCGTTCCTGATTCGGGAATCCCAGCGGCGATCGGTTTTTCTCAAGCTTCCGGCATTCCCTACGCGGAAGGATTGATTAAAAATCGCTACGTCGGACGCACTTTTATTCAGCCTACTCAAACCATGCGGGAGTCAGGAATCCGCATGAAACTAAACCCTCTGCGAGATGTGTTGGAAGGAAAACGGGTGATCATTATCGATGATTCCATCGTCCGTGGCACTACCAGTCGCAAAATTGTCAAAGCCTTGCGAGATGCTGGTGCCACCGCAGTTCACATGAGAATTTCTTCGCCACCTGTGACTCATCCTTGTTTCTACGGCATTGACACCGACAATCAAGATCAGTTGATTGCTGCTACTAAGTCTGTCGCTGAAATCGCAGATCAAATTGAGGTTGATTCTTTGGCTTTCTTGAGTTGGGAAGGAATGCTTAAGGCGACCAATGAAGATACGAACAGTTTCTGTTCTGCGTGTTTTACCGGCGATTATCCGATCGAGGTTCCCGAATTGATTAAACGAGCCAAGCTAATATTAGAAAAAGCTGCAACTTAGAAGAAGTCATTAGTCAGTAGTCAGTAGTCATTAGTCATTAGTCATTTGTTAATTGCTACCAATGCCCGATGCCCAATACTTCGGCTACGCTCAGCACAGGTGCCCGATGCCCTTCTGCCATAACTTATTGCCAGACTGTGTGTAGAAATGTTAAATTAACTTAGCTCTGCCACTGGCAGACTGGAGATAGTCCCTCCAAAACCTCACTCTCAGATCGAAGTCGCATTTCGCACTTCCAACGGGCACAGGAGATTTTTTCAGATAACAGGGTCGATCGCACAAATTTTCCCCCTACCAGCATTCCCCAAGCCACTGGGCTGGAGAATCGCCGACGGATGATTTCCTGCGAACTAAATAACTTTAGAAACCCTTACTGAGTATAAATTATGGCTCCTTGGAGCCAAAGTGACTGATAAGTAACGAAATGCGGTTTCTCAAGTCAGCTTAAATCGGAAACTTCGTGCAATTAAATACAGTTCTCAATCAGCCGAGCGATAAAAGCTCATCCTCTCGTACAACAGAGTTACCTTTTACTCTTGCTGATATCAAATCAGCCATTCCAGCCCATTGTTTTGAACCCTCGGTTGGGAAATCCCTTGCTTACTTCTTCTTGGATCTTGGAATCATCGCAGGCTTATATGCGATCGCCTATACCCTTGATTCCTGGTTCTTTTATCCCATATTCTGGTTAATGCAGGGAACCATGTTTTGGGCATTGTTTGTAGTCGGCCACGACTGTGGACACGGTTCCTTCTCCAAGAGCAAATGGCTCAACAACCTGATCGGACACCTTTCCCACGCTCCAATTCTCGTACCCTTCCACGGTTGGCGGATCAGCCACAGAACCCACCACGCCAATACAGGTAGCTTAGATACTGACGAAAGCTGGTATCCAGTGTCCGAGAGCAAATACAATCAAATGCCCTGGTATGAAAAGCTGGGACGCTTCTATTTGATGTTATTTGCCTATCCAATTTATCTATTTCGTCGATCGCCCGATCGGGTAGGTTCTCACTTCATGCCCGGTAGCCCCATTTTCCGTCCTTCCGAAAAATGGGATGTATTAACCAGCACAGCATCCTTAATAGTAATGGTCGGATTTTTGGGTGCGTTAACCTATCAATTTGGTTGGCTGTTTTTACTCAAATTCTACTTGGTTCCCTATGTAATTTTCGTGATGTGGTTGGATTTGGTAACATTCCTGCACCACACAGAGCCAGATATCCCCTGGTATCGTGGAGACGACTGGTACTTCTTGAAAGGTGCCTTATCAACGATCGATCGGGATTATGGCATCATCAACCCTATCCATCACGACATCGGCACTCACGTAGCCCACCATATTTTCTCCACAATGCCACACTATCACTTGAAGGAAGCAACAGAAGCCATCAAGCCAGTGTTAGGCGATTATTATCGCAAATCAAGCGAGCCAATTTGGAAAAGCTTTATTCGCTCTTACTGGGATTGTCATTTTGTTTCCGATACAGGATCTAAAGTGTACTACGAATCGCCTAACAGTCGGAGTTCTACCCAAGTGAAGTAAATCCACTAGGACTTACCAAAAACCCCGGTTTCTGAACCTAAATTTGTCATTTCAAATTGATAAAAATGTGAAGAAACCGGGCTTTTTATATCAAATCCGTTGACATCGTAATTATTATTTCTCTCTTCTCTTTCTCTGTGTCCTCTGTGTCCTAGTCAGGTTTAATCATTCCGATACAACCGGAATTGATATTATTTTTTATATTTAAAATTGTTATATTATGACCTCTGACTTCTTCCTTCAACATCTGCTATAAAATTCAACAAAATACGTTGGTGAGCAACACCCAAAGGTCGCACATCTCCTGACTGCTGCGAAAAGCATTTTCCAGCCCGAATTTCCTCCGGTGTCAACAACTTCAGATCCCAACCCTCAAGCAAAACTAAATCATTGACATCGACATCAAGTTGTGCATGAAAAACATGGCGGATCACATCTCCTTCTACATCCTCACAAAAAAAAGAAACACTGGGAGGAGCATAACTAATTTCCTCCTTCAATTCCCGTAGGACAGCAACTTCCGGCGTTTCTTCCGGTTCCATATGGCCACCAAACAAAGCCCAATGTCCGGGATATCTAATATGAGGCACATCATCCCGCAACTGGCACAGAAACTTGCCATCTCGGTACAAAATAGCGATCGCAACGTAAATATTAGTCATTAGTTATTAGTTATTGGTTATTAGTTATTGGTTTACGTTGAAGCAGTTCAACTTCTTCAATATAAACCTCACCTAAATCTTCAGCCAAACCCTTGAGCTTAATACTTTTATAGCGAACTTGCCCCTTGAGCATAATTTCATCTCCTAGCTGTGGCAAAGCCTGCTTAGTTAAAACCCAAATACTACCACTAGCATCTTGAAGTTGATAAGCGGCCTTCCCCACAAATGGAGCGCGATTTTCCACCTTTCCCTGGAGATAAACCTCCGTATCCACTTGCCGCTTTTGTTGAATAGCACTAATTTTAGAAACATTAAAACCAAAATTAAATTTAGACGCAGGCAAATTTGCACAACTTAGTAAACCGCTAGTGAGCGCGAGGAATAAACAACCCATGGAGAACTTTTGAAGCAAAACTTCCTTTATTGCATTAGTCATCTTTCAAATGATTTGAAATGTGAGATCCGACTCAACTTTAACCAAAATCCAGAGAATCGATCGAAACTAAGCAATTTCGACATTATAGTCCTTGGCGACGGTTAAGCTAAAATCTAAAATCGTCAGCCCTAACCCAGAGTCTACTATGGATGCCAAAACTGCTCAAATACTAGATGGTAAAGCTTTAGCAACAAAGATTCAAAGCGAGCTGAGCGATCGAGTTCGTTCCCTACAAACCCAGATTGGGCGTCCTCCGGGACTTGCGGTACTGATGGTGGGCGACAACCCAGCCAGCGCAGCTTACGTGCGAAACAAAGAACGAGCCTGCGCTAAAGTTGGCATAGCTTCCTTTGGTCAGCATTATCCCGCAAATGCAACTCAAGCCGAACTCGAACTTGCAATTCATGCACTCAACCAGGACGATCGAGTAGACGGGATTTTAGTACAACTCCCACTTCCAGAGCACTTAGACGCAATTTCCCTACTCTACCAAATTGCCCCCGCCAAAGATGCAGACGGACTCCACCCTGTAAATTTAGGCAGCCTGGTACGGGGAGAAAAAGGTTTACGCAGTTGTACTCCCGCCGGAGTCATGCGACTGTTGCAAGAATACCAGATTGACTTAAAAGGAAAAAATGCCGTAGTTTTGGGGCGGAGTATTTTGGTAGGTAAACCGATGGCGCTAATGCTATTAGAAGCCGATTGTACAGTGACAGTAGCTCATTCGCGGACGAAAAACCTAGAATCCATCACCAGCCAAGCCGATATCTTAATCGCCGCCGTCGGGCGCACAGAAATGATTACAGCTAATATGGTCAAACCAGGGGCCGTAGTCATCGATGTCGGTATTAACCGCGTTGTCAATCCAGACGGTACTAGCCGGTTGGCGGGAGATGTGGACTTTGATGCTGTTAAAACAGTAGCCGAATTTATCACACCAGTGCCGGGAGGAATCGGGCCAATGACTGTGGCGATGCTTTTGGAAAATACCGTTTCTAGTTACAGCCTCAAGAAGTAGGGTGCGTCGCTGTCAGATTTTATATCGTAGTGGAAGATTGTCGATGGCGACGCACCTTATACCACTGTAGGGTGCGTCGCTGTGAGATTTTAGATTGGATTTGAATATTGTTGATGGCGACGCACCCTACGGCTTGACAACAACAACGCGAATTCTGCGGTAATCTACCATCCAAATACCATTTAGAATGGAAACGCTGGAGAACATAACCGCAAATAAATCTCCCGTTGATTATCAGAAAAAGCTCTTCTGCCGTGCATGATTCTAGTATTGTCAACCATTAGAATATCCCCTGTTTTCCAGGATATTTCTGTAGTTATTCTGTCCGCCAATTCATTAAGCTCAGAAACAATATCATCAGTAATTTCTGAATCATCATCAAAGCAAACTACGTTTTTATATCTATGTATTGCTGGCAATAAACTGTTGATAAAGGTCGGATATTTTCCACATCTACTTGAGTGTATTGCTGGAGAGATAAATTGAAGATCGATTGATTCATCTTCGTTGATTTGCAATAGTAAATTATTGCTTTTACAGGTCTGTTCTACTACTCTTAAATCATCAGTTTTGTATTGTGTCTGCCAACGCTCCTTATCCAAATGACCCAAAAATTTTAATTTTTTATTCCTAAATAACTCTTTGAGTGGACTACTGAGCTCATTAAACAATTGCCTGCCATCACATAGTATTGTTTCACCATCTTCTGATGCTGGATGAGCGCAGAAAAACCAAAGCATCAACGGAATATCTTTCTGATAGTACATTTCTCCATGCAGTTTAATCTCATCTTTAAAATCATTGACCGTTAAAATAGTTGCATTCCCATTAATTATTCGGCGATTAAACACGCCGCCGGTGTAATCCATAAAATCTTTACTAAGGGAGTTAGTGAATTCGGTAAAAGTGTCAACACTATTTTCAAAACCTCTAAAAAGTAAGAAACCATAAGATTTAAACTGGTTAATAATTTCTTCCCTGTCCAGGTCTAAAATATTGATATTATCCCTATTGATGATTTGTTGAGAAAAATTTTCTGATAAAAGCTGTGTATTTACCTTCATCTCTATCTCCTAGCTATTTTCTATTTTGTACAGAGTGTGGTTGAAAAAATTAGTGCCGATTCCTTGAGATTTCTAAATAGTCCTCAATTCAAAATTCATCAAACCTGCTTTACTCCAACAGTTCAGGTTGTTGATGTACGATTAATTCGTAAAGCGGTTGAAAGCTAAACCAGCCTAGCTGATGTGAGCCTACCTGGCGCTGCGCCAGACGAGCATTGTCGGAGTCGATGAGGATGGGTGTGCCAGCCGCCTCTGCCAACAACTGCGCCTGACAAGAACGTTCCATTGCCACAAACCACCAAGCCGCTTCATCAACTGAATGACCCACCGTGAGTAGACCGTGGTTGCGTAGGATCATGGCTTTCTTCTGACCTAGTGCTTGGGCGATGCGCTTGCCTTCCTCAAGTTCGAGAACTACTCCCGTGTAGTCATCAAACAGGCTGTGGTCTTCGTAGAAGGAACAGGCATCTTGGGTGAGGGGGTCGAGGAGACGACCGAGGCTAGACCAGCTTTTGCCGTAAATTGAATGAGCGTGTGCTGCTGCTACGACATCAGGACGGGCTGCATGAATTTGAGAATGGATGGCATAAGCTGCCGTATTAATAGGCTTGTTGCCCTCTATAACTTCACCGTGACGGTTGACCAGGATCAGGTCGCTGACCCGGATCAGACTGAAATGCCTACCCAATGGGTTGACCCAGAAGTGTTCCGGGTATTCGGGGTCGCGGACAGTAATGTGCCCTGCGATGCCCTCACTAAACCCAAAGTGTCCAAACAGACGTAAGGCCGCTGCCAGGCGCTGCTGGCGATGACGGCGTTCTTCCTCGATCGTAGCAAAAGTCGGAGGCTCAAAGATGACTGGGAGTTCTTTTAATGTAGGCATAGATTGTGTTTCTGATACATTATTTTGATCTTCCTACAAAATTTAAATATGAGACAAGATATTTGTCAATAGGAATTTTTGACAGCAACTACGCGAATTCGGCGATAATCTGCAATCCAAGTACCATCATGATACTGTGTCGATCGCAAACGATGTTCAACTTGTTTAATTACCTGCGATCGCACTTCCTCAGACAGCCCAGAAAAAAACCCGCCAGCAAACATTTCAATCCAATTTAGCATACCAGCATCACCGCCTTCGAGAAGAGTCGGGCGATCGAACAAAACCGCATAACGCACCTCAAAACCCTGCTTTTCCAAAAGCCCAGCATACTCACCAACACTCGGAAAATACCAAGGATTAAGCGACGCAGGCGACTCGCAACCAATTTCCGACAAAACACTCAAAATTGCCCCAACTATAGCCCCCACATTGCCCTTACCCCCAAACTCAGCCACAAAAAGCCCACCCGGCTTCAGTGATTTTGCCACGCAATTAATCACAGCATCCGCTTCCTTAACCCAATGCAAAACAGCATTAGAAAAAACAGCATCCAGCGGTGCAACAACTTCAAAATCACGAGCATCAGCCACAGCAAAATCAAGCTGAGGATAATTAGAGCGAGCCTTAGCAATCATCGACAAAGATGAATCAATCCCATGCACAAAAGCTCCGCTTTCAGCAATCTTTGCGGTTAATTGTCCCGTACCGCAACCTAAATCTAAAATCCGTTCACCAGCCTTGGGAGCAAGTAATTTCAAAAGCGATTCGCCGTATTGCCAAACAAAACCATGATTTCCCTCATAAAGCCCCGAATTCCAAAAATCTTGTAACATCCTTCTTTCCTCTTCACTTCGTGTCCTTAGCGCCTTCGCGGTTCGTTACTAAATTACTGACCAGCAAGCATAGAAATTGCCTCCCCCTCAATTCGGCAAACCCTTCTCACCTTAATATCTAAGTTTGCCATTTCTGAATTCTCCATTTTTTAGATAACACAAGTTGACAATTAAATCATTAAATTTCCAATTACTTATTTCCAATTCCCCCCTTACCTATTCCCCATTACCTATTACCAATTCCCCCATTACCTATTCCCCAATTATCAATTGCTAATTATCAAAATGTCCAATATCTGTTTAATTAACAACTTATACTTTTAAAATATTAATGAATGGAAAATTATGGAACTACGACATTTGCGTTATTTCATTGCGGTTGCAGAAGAATTGAATTTCACTCGCGCAGCCGAAAAACTGCATATGGCTCAACCTCCGCTGAGCCAACAAATCCAGCAGTTAGAAACTGAGTTAGGGTTTCAATTGTTTCGGCGCACCAAACGGACGGTAACACTAACGGAAGCAGGACAGGTTTTTTTTGAGGAGTCGAAAAAAATTCTGCTGCAACTCGATCGCGCTATTCAACTTGGCCAACAGACAAATCGGGGTGAATTGGGACAATTGACGATCGGCTTTGTGAGCTCTGCTTCTCATAATGTGGTTCCGGCCATTTTGCAGGCTTTTCGCACTTTGCATCCAACGGTAAAGCTCGAATTGCGAGAAATGACCACAAATCAACAGTTACATCAATTGCGAGAAGGACAAATAGACATTGGCTTCATTCGCCCTCCGGTGGATGAGGGGATAAATTCGGAAATTGTGTTTCGGGAACCGTTAATCGTGGCTTTGCCGCAAACGCATCAATTGGCTGATCGCGCCCAGGTAGAATTGAGACAACTTTCCGCCGAACCTTTTATCCTGTTTCCGCGTTCCCTGGCTCCGGGATTGTACGATCGCATCATCAGTTTTTGTCAACAAGCAGGCTTTAGCCCGATCGCCGCTCAAGAAGCGATTCAAATACAAACCATTGTGAGTCTAGTCGCCGCCTCCATGGGAGTGGCGATTGTCCCGGAGTCGATGCAAAATTTCCAGCGCAGCGGTGTTGTTTACAAACAGTTACAAGAACCAAGCCCGATCGTGTCGATCGCTCTGATTTGGTGCGACAATCCCACACCAGTGCTGCTGCGGTTTTTGGAAGTCGCCACACACAGGAGTTGATTGGGAATTAAAACTGATGCAGGAACTGGGTTGGGAGTCAAGCTGAGGGAGGGCAACTCTTAACATTTATTTGGAAATCTGGTTGTTGTATTACCCGCGCCTCAGTTGTGTGGGAGAAAGTTTTGAAAATTCAAAATAAGTTTCTGTGCAATCACACCCATAGAATGATTAAATGAAATTCAGATTTCGGGCGATCGCCACTGTACAAGTTGGTTCGATCGACCCGCATAAATCAAAGTATCCTTTCGTCACATTAAGTACAAGAGAGCAAGGGATGGTATTGGCAACAGAAATGGATTCGTCCCAACCGGAATCCGCTTTCGACTTATCTACTTACCTAGTCGAGCAAAAAAAGGCGATCGAGGTAGCTCTCGACAGTGCGCTGCCGGTCATCTACCCAGAGAAAATTTACGAAGCCATGCGCTACTCCCTGCTAGCAGGTGGCAAACGGCTACGTCCGATCCTATGTCTAGCAGGCTGCGAAATCGCCGGTGGCACTACCCAAATGGCAATGCCCACAGCTTGCGCCTTGGAAATGATCCACACCATGTCGCTCATCCATGACGATTTGCCCGCAATGGACAATGATGACTATCGGCGCGGCAAACTGACTAACCACAAAGTCTACGGCGAAGACATCGCAATTTTGGCCGGCGATGGCTTATTGACCTATGCCTTTGAATTTATCGCCACTCAAACTCAGAACGTACCCCCCCATCAAGTGTTGCAAACGATCGCCCATTTAGCGCGGGCATCGGGAGCTGCTGGACTTGTAGGTGGTCAGGTGGTTGACTTGGAATCGGAAGGATTGAAAGATGTTTCTCTCGAAACCTTGAATTACATTCACGCTCACAAAACCGGTGCGCTGTTAGAATCCTGCGTAGTTTGCGGGGCAATTCTCGCTGGAGCATCTGAGGCGGATTTGCAGCGGCTTTCTCGTTTTGCTCAAAATATTGGGCTAGCTTTCCAGATTATTGATGACATTCTGGATATTACTGCTACTGCCGAAGAACTCGGTAAAACCGCTGGCAAAGATGTTCAAGCCGGAAAAGTGACCTATCCTAGTTTATGGGGAATCGAGGAGTCAAGGCGTCAAGCTAAACAACTTGTTGCTGATGCTCAGGCTCAATTAGCAGTGTTTGGGAATAAAGCCCAACCGCTGTTGGCGATCGCAGATTATATTACCAGTCGCAGTAACTAGAAATGCCAAACACTATGCAGGAAATTTGCAGCGGCATCTTAAACAATCATGTACTCGTGGTTTCTCTAATCGCTTGTCTGGCTGCTCAAGTATTGAAATTGCCGATCGAACTAATCAAAAATCGCAAGTTTAATCTTCAGTATTTAGTAACAACCGGAGGAATGCCCAGCTCTCATTCATCTTTTGTAGGTGCTTTGGCTGCTGGGGTGGGACAAACTTTGGGCTGGGAAAGTCCAGAGTTTGCGATCGCGGCGATTTTTGCGATAATTGTCATGTACGATGCTGCTGGAGTCCGCCAAGCTGCCGGCAAACAAGCTCGAATCCTCAACCAAATTATTGATGAGTTTTTTGAAGAACACCACAACTTGAATGAGGCTCGTCTCAAGGAGTTGCTAGGACACACTCCTTTTCAAGTGTTTGTCGGTTTGGGGCTGGGAATAACTATTTCTTGGCTGGCCGGGCCTGCTTATTAAGTTGGGAGTTGGGAGTAGATTTGGGGCCCTGGTGTTTTTTGACCCCACCGAAACACAGATATAAGCCCCCGACTTAAGTTGTGAGCAGCCCCAAATTTTAGATCAAAGTTCAAGCTCCCAGATTTATCTGTAAGTTCAAAAAGTTTTTTCACTTCTCACTCCTTGGAATTGTTTTGCTATGCTCCAAAGACTATATGTAAACAACTTCAGATGCCTAGAAAACTTTGAACTGCTCATAAAAGGGATGCCATCTGCTCTTTTGATTGGAAAAAACGGTGCAGGTAAATCAACTATTGCCTCTGCATTAGAAGTCCTTCAGAAGATTTGTCGAGGTACCAATAGAATGCGTGACCTGGAAAAACTTAACCTTATTAGCCGGAAAGATTTCGCTCGTGGAAGGTCTGATGTTCCGATCCGGTTTGAAATAGAAGTATTACTCGAAGATAAATCATACAAATATGTCCTTGCCTTGGAGTTGCCAGAAAAATTTAGAGAGCTTCGAGTTTTTGAAGAGCAACTGCTAGTTGCAGGAGAGCCAATTTACTCTCGAAAAGAAGCCCAAGTCACTCTTCACACCAGCTCCCAAAATCGTGAAGCTCAGTTTATGGTAGATTGGCATCTTGTTGCCCTGCCAGTAATTCAGGAGCAATCTGAGAGTGATCCGCTTCATATTTTCAAAACTTGGCTGGCTCGCATGATCATTTTAGCCCCGATTCCCAGCTTGATGACGGGAGACTCAAACGGTGAAACTTTGGAGGCAAAGCGAGATGGTTCAAACTTTGGGGAGTGGGTTTCTGGCTTACTGAGTCGCTATCCTGCCGCCTACACACAGCTTGTTGATAAATATCTCCGAGAAGTCATGCCTGACATTCAGGATTTTCTGAATGAACTAATCGGCAAAGACTCGAAAAGCATGATTGTTCGGTTTGAAGAAAATAATGCGAATCTGAGTATTGAATTTAATGACTTATCTGACGGGGAAAAATGCTTTTTTCTTTGCGCTGTCGTCTTGGCTGCTAACAAATTTTATGGCCCACTTTTTTGCTTCTGGGATGAGCCTGATAACTATCTATCCTTATCGGAGGTAGGACATTTTGTCATGTCTCTGCGACGCTCATTTAAGAATAGTGGTCAAATTTTAGTGACTTCGCATAATGAAGAAGCAATCCGCAAGTTTTCAAATGAAAATACTTTTATATTAGATCGAAAAAGCCACTTAGAGCCAACTTTGGTCAGATTGCTCAGTGACATACCTGTTAGAGGCGATTTGATAAATGCCTTGATTAGTGGCGACATAGAGCTATGAGTAATAAGTATCTACCGCACATTCATGTGTTGGCAGAAGATGATGCTAATCGCCAGATTGCCAACGGATTTCTTCTTGAGCCAAACCTTGATAACCGTGCTGTTAAAGTTCTGCCAATTCGTGGTGGTTGGGGAAAAACTTTGGAAGAATTCAATAGACATCTCCAATAATTCCAATCCCTTCCCCCGCTTGGTTTCGGGAGTTGAGCCCTTTAAGGGGCTCAACTCCCGAAACCAACGCTTTAATAAGGGTTTCAACGGTTGGTCAACAAGAACTA
>NZ_JAHRFC010000061.1:12847-30579 GCF_020883015.1 Microcoleus sp. CAWBG640 | reverse complement strand
AACCCGTTGGCGTAAAATCAATCCCTCCGAATTCCAAATACAAATCCAACAGCGTTGAAATCCGCTGCTTAACAGTTTCATGTTTTTTTCCAGGCATACGTCTAATCTCCAATACCCCATCTAAAAACGACAGCCTCACCCCTGGGCGTGAGAGCAACTGTTCAACCAATTTAAAATCTCTCCAGCTCAGTTCGTCAATTAAGATAGGTTCATCGAGCCTTTCTAACTTTTCTAAAGTTGCTGCTGTCATCCCAACCTCTCCTTACTCAATCTAATCTTAATTATATCTGCGTTTATCAGCGCTCATCCGCCTACATCTGCGGTCAAACATCACAAAACCAAATTTTTGCAACAATCATCTCATTTCGGGTTACATCGGTATTATTAGTAGAAATTAGGAGACGGCAGTGCCGTGTCCCTACCCAAAATAACACTGTAGGGACACGGCACTGCCCATTAGTGTCAACTTAACGTCAAACCCAGTCAGAGACTGTTGTTTGACTATTAAGCCTAGATCCCCCCTAGCCCCCCTTAAGAAGGGGGGGACAGGAGTCTTCTCAAAGTCCCCCTTCTTAAGGGGGATTTAGGGGGATCTGGACTAGGATATAAACGAGATTTTTCAAGGCTTTCAGGCTTAAGTTGACACTAATGGGCACTGCCCATAGGTGTCAACTTAAGCCTGAAAGCATTCCAAGTCGTTGAATCATCCTACGAGTCCGACAGGGAATGAATTCCCTGTCTAATAGCGAAAGTCAGTTGAAACTGACGGTCGATTTGTGTCAAACCCATACACATTAAGTAACTCTTCAGTCCTCTTTGAGAGGACTTGCGCTTTGAGACAGGGGTTTCAACCCCTGTCGGACTATTGGTTGTACCTTAAGTTGACACCTATGGGCACTGCCGTCTCCTCCATCACATCTACTTCCTCAAAATTCCCTTTTGCTCATCCGGTACAAACTCCGTAACAACTTGGCCACCCCCACCGTCACCTTTGACAATCACAGTTTGATCTTTAAGCTGTCCCGAAGCCTTCGGCCCAGTTAAATTAAACACCGGATCTAATTGCCGATAAACCACATTTCCTTCCGCATCAAAAGTCTGATTAGTTAAATACCAAATTACTCGATCGCTATTCAACTGAGATTGACGTTTCTGCCCTATTCCTAGCACATTTCCCGTCAAATAAAAAACTTTTTTATCTAAATCTCCCCTACCAGTATCCCCAGTCATCGTCACCTTTTCCACCCGGTGAAAAATCTTCACTGGTCCCGGAGAAACCACACTTTGTGCCGGAAAATTCCAACTCATCAAACTGCTTTCTATTTGCAGTGGCGGATCGGATGGCATCAATTGAGCATTTTTGGTCAGCGTCGCAATCTTCGTTTTTAAGTCTACATCTGTCTGGTCAGCAAAACCGCTTTCTGTAACTTTTTTATCTTTATATCTGTCCAGTTGACTCGGTTTGTCGCTGCTGACTTTTTGCTGATCCAGAAACCAAATTAAATGCTCTGTTCGCAATTGCAAAACCGGATCTTTAATATCTGCGACTACAGAGCCGAATAACTCCATTCTTCTGGCTCTAGTGAAAACTCGCGCTTCCTTCGCAGAAGCACTCACCTGTTTGTTGTCTCCAGTCAGATTATTCCGAACCACTAACACATCTTCCTTCGGCCGCCACTCCAATTCATTCCCCCTGAGCACCACTCCATTTTTGAGGTCAGTAGCAACTATTTTGCCTTTCAGAAATACCTGATTTCCTTCCTGAAATACCTCTCCTGTTTCTGCTTGAATATCGTAAATTTCTTTGCCGTCCTGAAACAATTTGCCCACTGGTTTCTGAACGTTCACTATCTTTTGGTCTTTGCTGTAAACAGCATCCTTCGACCTCACTTTCCAGAATAACTCGCCTTTTTCATTGGCCTGCTCTAGAATTACTTTGTTCAATGTTAAAGTGCTGTTTGACTTTTCAGCAGTTTTGAGATCTTCAGCTAACTTACTTTTTTGAGTGTCGGAAGGAGCGCCACAAGCACCAATCCCCAAAAGCAAGGCAACTAAAGTTAGTAGCACCACTTTTGGGGATGAGAAATTGGAAATCTTTGATGGGAAATTAATCATGTAGTAATTAATAATTAGTAATTTGTAATTAGTAATTGGGTGATTTGTAATTTGGTAATTTGTAATTTAGTAATAGAAAAAAGCAAATCAAAAATTTAAACTTTCCTATATTTTATCTAAATTTTTG
This sequence comes from Microcoleus sp. CAWBG640, assembly GCF_020883015.1. Classification (NCBI taxonomy): domain Bacteria; kingdom Bacillati; phylum Cyanobacteriota; class Cyanophyceae; order Oscillatoriales; family Microcoleaceae; genus Microcoleus; species Microcoleus sp. CAWBG640. The sequence goes on along the minus strand of NZ_JAHRFC010000061.1, from coordinate 28,337 downwards.
ACTTTTAATTTTGAATTATTTAACCTATTACCCATTGCCTATTACCTATTCCCTATTACCCATTCCCCATTACCCATTCCCCATTACCCATTCCCAACTTCCTATCTATCGTCATGTTCGTCCATCAAGCTCAAGCCAGACAAGGGGCGATAAGCATAGTTAGGGCGCGATGTTTTTTGGATATCGTCCTTAATCATTTCCAAATCGATGTAGCGATCGGCTACATTAATTAAACTGTCGCTGGTCATCGATCGCAAACTCACCACCTCAACCCGCACGCCACGATAGCTGACAGCATCCACAGCATAGGCCAAATCGCCATCACCGCTGACCAAAACCGCCGTGTCATAGGAACCCACCAAAGCCATCATATCCACAGCAATTTCTACATCTAAGTTCGCTTTCTTAGAACCATCGGGTAATTGCACCAAATCCTTAGAAATCACGCGATACCCGTTGCGGCGCATCCACAGCAAAAACCCCTGTTGTTTCTCGTTAGTGCGATCGACACCAGTGTAGAAAAAAGACCGCAGCAGCCTGGAACCAGCCGTTAAACGGCACAGAAGCTTGGTATAATCAATCTCAATCCCTAACTGTAAAGCAGCATAAAACAGGTTAGAGCCATCAATAAAGATTGCCACTCTTCCCCGATTTTCTAAAACTTGTTCCGGCGTAAAAAGGTCGTTGCTTTCTATTCTATTCAACATGATTGTTATGCCTCAATTTTTTATGAAAGATTAGGTAATGAAATTTGATAAGTGCTAATTTGCGATCGGTCATCGCACCCCGATCGCCTAATGTCAACTAAGAAGGTACTTTTTCCAGCAGTTCTAGTCGCCTAAAAACAGGCTGAGCTTCTCCCAGAGCTTGGTTTGCTGGTAAAGCACCCCATACCGAGTGAGTTGCAAATGTTGCTAAACTGTTAACTGCTACCTTATCGTTAAAGTCAATTGAAAAACCGAGCTGCTGATAAATCGCACTGCTGATATTTGGTATTATCGGCGATAAAAGGTAAGATGCCAGTCTAACAGATTCCAGAACCGAATATAACACTTGTTGGACAGATTCTAAATGTCCTTGCTTATACAAACTCCAAGGTGCTTGTACGTCAATAAACTTATTTCCAGCTCGAACCAAAGCCAGTACGGCTTCGCAAGCTTTGCTAAAAGCTAAGTCTTCATAAAAACCAGCGACTTCTTCGCCCAAATTCAGGCTCATACCCTTGAGAAGGTTATCGCTGGAAATGTTTTCGCCCAATACATTAGGAACACAACCACCGCAATATTTACGGGCCATGTTTAAAGTACGGTTCAGCAAATTTCCCAAATCATTTGCTAATTCAGCGTTTAATGTATTGATAAACCGAGTTTCATTAAAATCGCCGTCCTGTCCGAACTCAATTTCTTTTAAGAAATAGTAGCGAGCCGCATCAGCACCGTATTTATTGACCAATTCCACTGGGTCTAAAGTATTACCTTCAGTTTTACCCATTTTTTTGCCGTCTTTGGTCAAAAAGCCGTGGGCGAAGACACGACCAGGCATCGGCAAACCAGCAGACATCAGCATTGCCGGCCAATAAACTGCGTGGAAACGCAAAATATCTTTGCCGATTAAGTGGAGGTCAACTGGCCACCATTTAGATAAAGCATTCTCTAAAGTGGGGTCGCTGTCAGCATCCACCAGGGCGGTGATATATCCTACCAAAGCATCAAACCAGACATAGATGGTGTGACTAGGGTCAACTGGCACCGGCAAACCCCATGCCACATTCACCCTAGAAATCGAAAAGTCTTGCAGTCCAGAGTTGACAAAGCTGAGAACTTCGTTGCGCCGACTTTCCGGCGCGATGAAATCGGGACGTTCAGCATAGAGGGCTAAAAGTTGCTCTTGATAGCGCGACAAGCGGAAAAAGTAGTTTTCCTCATCGCGCCACTCAACTTCTTTGCTGGTGTGGATGGAACACCGGTGCCCCGGTAACAAGTCCCGTTCTTCTTTAAATTCTTCGCAGGAAACGCAGTACCAGCCTTGTTGCTGATTCAAGTAGATGTCGCCGGAATTCCAAACCCGCTGGAAGAATTCTTTGACAATATACTCGTGGCGTCTGGATGTCGTGCGGATAAAACGATCGTACTGGATGTTGAATTTTTCCCAAAGCGCCTCAAAGCCCGGAACAACTAGATCGCAGTGACCCTGGGGCGATCGCCCCAAACTCTCGGCGGTGCGTTGAATTTTCTGCCCGTGCTCGTCTGTCCCTGTAACTAGCAAGACTGACTTACCCCGCAGCCGCTCAAATCTGGCTATAGCATCAGCAGCCATAGTCGTGTAAGCACTGCCAAGGTGGGGTAAATCGTTTACATAATACAGAGGCGTTGTAATCGCAAAGGTATTTTTAGTTTTATCGATCGATTTCATTTAATCCTAAAAAAAATTACCTAAATCTCGCCTTCGATCTTAACTTAAGAGTTGAACCTTAGCTGGAGTGGCAATTTTGCTAAATTTGCTGGAAGCTATTTGCAATTTGCCAACCCTGGTTATTCCCAACAGACAAAGGGGTTTAATAACCACATTAATCTTTTTTACCTATTTTTGACCAACTCTAAAAAATGTCTTAATATTTTGACTTTTCTTTTGAAAATACCCTAGGCCCTGAAAGTGGGGCAGTGGCACAGAGGAATAGTGGCAGACCCCGCAGAGTCGCAGATGACTAATGAATATTAACTTTAGTTTTATTACATCCGCCCCTGAACTTCAAAATATGAAGGAAAAATATGCTATAATATACCCAAAAAAACCCAAGCTAGTTAAACTTGGGGGTATCAAATCAGGGTGCATCTATGAATCTACTATGCGGCATCTCTGGATTGGCTTCAGGAAAATTAGCTCGATTTCCGCCAATGGCTTCCGACAAATAATCTGCTGCTGCTTCCACAACTGCGATCGCATTTTCGTACACCATCCGCGTCGGTCCCAAAACCCCAACACTCCCCACAGGCAAAGATCCCCGCCGATAAGTGGAAGAAATCAGAGTACAACCGCGAATTGGTTCTAGGGAGTTTTCCGAGCCAATTCTGACTGTCACCCGTCTACCGGGGGTTTCCAAGTCTGGAGATTCAAAGATTAAAGGCCAAAGTAGTTCCTGTTCTTGTTCGAGGAGTTGAACGAGGGTTTGAACTTGCTGCAACTGGGAGAACTCCGGTAAACGTAATGCTTCTGCCAAACCGCCGATCAAAATCCGCGTGTATGTGGGAGTCTCGGCCCGACGGCTCAAGGCCGCCAGCATGGTTCCCATCAAATCAGCGTAAAGTTCAAAGTCCTGGTTTAATTCGCTAAGCGCGATCGTACTGAGTTCGGAGAACGAGCGCCCGCGCAATTTAGAGTTCAAAAAATTGGATAAAATCTGTAATTCGCGATCGACTATTTCTACATCCAGCTTTTTACCTTCTGTGTCTTGAGGTAACTGCACCAACACTGACTGGGTTTCGTAGGCATCTGTCACCACTATCAGCATCACCTTTCCGGGTTCTAGCTGCACCAGTTGCAAGTGTCGCAAGCAAGCGATATTGGTTTGGGGTATGGTGATCAGGGCAATGTAACCGCTAATAGTCGCCAGAATTTGAGCGGCACCTCGAAGTACCGCCGAGCGACGACCATCAGACCAATTGAGCTGGTCGAGTACCTGTTCCACCTTACCGGCGAGTTTCTCTGAAGGCTGGATCAGTCGATCGACATAAAGTCTGTAGCCAGAATCAGAGGGGACACGTCCTGCAGAAGTGTGAGGTTGATAGAGGAGTCCTGCTTTTTCGAGAGTTCCCATCGCATTGCGAATGGTAGCTGGGCTGACAGTGAGTTTGTACTCATCAACCAAAGCTTTTGAGCCAACGGGTTCGGCTGTAGCAATATAGTGGCGAACCGTTGCCCACAGGATGTGTTGTTGCCGATCGGTGAGGTTGACGCGCACAGATATTTAAGCTGAATTTGAATTCAAACAATTTGCCACTATTCAGTTATAGCAGAAGAAACAACTGATTTGTTATGGGTTATTGGTTATTTGTGATTCCTTGGCGATCGTAGCAATGCCCGATGCCCGTTGCCATTTAATCATGCTCGTGGAGGATTTTGGTCAGGTAATTAGCCACTGCATCCGGCTGTTCCAGCATTGCCAAATGACCACAATCTGGAATCTGAAGCACATTTTCGCCACAACCTTGGAACAGCCAGTGAAAGCTGGCCAAATGCAGCACGTATTTGGGTTCCATAATTTGGTCTTTAGTGCCGGCAATAAAATAAACAGGCTGTTTGAGTTGGGACACAATTTTTGGCAAGCGGTGAATTTCCGCTTCTGTGGTGGAATCCAGCAAAGCCCCAGTAGCCGCTTCTGGGCGAGCCGCCACAAAATCTATCAACCGCTGCCTTCCCCAGGCACGACCGATGGAGTGGGCCACAGAATCACGGGCAAACACAAAATCTAGTAAGGGCAAGTAAGACAACCAGAGGGGGCGCAGTTTGACTAGCTGCTTGCCCACGGCTCGAAACCGCTCGAATTCCTCCTTAAGATAGATGCCACCACCGGCATTAACGCAGAGGACACCTTTAACTCGATCGGACAATTGGCTAGCTCCCCACAGGGCGATCGTACCCCCCAGAGAATGTCCCACCAGCCAAACACTGGAAATATCGAGTTTTTCTAATAAAATTCCCAAATCACGAGCATAAGCAGCAGGAGTGTAGGAGGAATTCCCAGGTTGGGAAATCCCGTGAGTGTCATCGTAGGCAATGGAATCGCCAAACCCGCGCAAATCGTAAGTTAGACATTGATAATTATCTGCCAAACGTGCGATCGTCGCTTGCCAGTAGTGACGGCTCAACAGCCAGCCGTGGACAAAAACTAAAACGTGGGGAGTTGTTCTCGGTGCTGTCAAATCGTAGGCGTGCCGAACCCCTAGGATGTCAATGATTGCCATAGTCCTATCCTAATTCAAGAAGGGTTCGCCGACAGCGGATTTTTGGTCAACCACTGACACCTGTTTAAAATCGATCGCCCAGCAATCTTTGGCGCACCCCCTCAGCAATTTTCTGCCCCAAATACTCAGGAATTAAACTTTCATTGGGGCCCAACAAGTAGAGAATTAAGCGAGTCCGCCCCCGCCAAACCAGTAAATTAGCATTCACCACCAACAAATCCTCTTGCCAAATGGCATACATAACTTTGTAAAAAAGTCCAGGCTGGTTGTCTGCTTCAATCAGCAAAGCTGGCAAATGGAACACCGGATCGACGTAGAATTCCGTTGCCACGTCTTCTAAACCCGCGTCTAGATTAAATTCTACCGCCAACATCTCTTCAACTTCAAAATGTCCAGCCAAGGCCTCTCTAACCGCCCTACAGACGTTTTCTGCGGTTTTATCTGCCAGTACCTTGCCTCCGCGAGATACTACCAATTTGATAAATACCAACATCGGCGGGTAAATTTGACCGTATAGACTCAGACTGTGAATCGTTAGTCCATAGGCCGCCAGGACTCCAAAAATATCACTCAACAAAAAAGACTGGTTGCGATAAGCAAAATGCAGGGCACTTTTGTTACCTTCCGGTCTGACTTCGATGACTGCTTGTCTAGTTTTATACAGTTGATAAGCTAATTTGAGGTTTTGCAGTTGAATTTCACTGCTGACAAATTGCTCGTAAAACTGCGGAAACGCTCGGTTAAAGCGCTTGAGCAGTTCTAGTGTAGATGGTTTTAAACCCGAAGCCATAATTGAGGGGAAGGTGCGGGAGATATACTAGGTTCCGGTCGCCATGCACAGGAACGATGCGAAGAGGTTTAAAGTCTCCACGGATGAATTTGTACCCAAGTTGATCAGCATCAGAATAGTGGAGACTCAATGTGGGACGACAAATCCGTCTTTTCGGCGTAAGATGAGTGTACCGTAAACTGTTGCTGAAAAGATTACCCGCAATTCATCCCATCCCGATCGGAGTGGGTCTATCTTTCGGGCTCTCTGTAACGTCGTCCAACTTCTACTACCTTAACCGCGCCTGCATGGGTTTTTGGAAAAACTTATTTAGTAGTTCTGAGTCTGCCTCTGTACCCCAAACAGCAGAATTTGAGGAAGATGTGACTGTTGGGTCTGGCGATCCGCTGTCCCCAACTTTTCGCAAGCCCAACTCCCTCGGCAACGCTCGCATCTTTTTTAGTTGCGATCGGGATATTGACCTCTACGAACTCGAAGAACTTTGTAATGCAGTTGGTTGGTCCCGCCGTCCCCTGCGAAAAGTCAAAAAAGCTATTGTACACAGCTTCTTAGTCGTCTCTATGTGGGAGATCCGGGGCACCCAGCGACGGCTGGTAGGTTTCGCCAGAGCGACTTCAGACCATGCTTTTAATGCCACGCTATGGGATGTGGTAGTTCATCCTGATTACCAAGGTAAGGGTATGGGCAAGGCACTGATGAAATACATCATTAAAAAACTCCGTAGTGAAGACATCAGCAACATTACCTTATTTGCTGACCCTCAAGTTGTGGATTTTTACCGAAATTTGGGCTTTATGTCAGATCCAGAGGGGATTAAAGGTATGTTCTGGTATCCAGATTAGTCGATCGGTCTACGTCAGCGTTGATTTTTGGCAGCAAGGCCAGATTGACGCTGGCATCACCCTTGGAAGTACATTTCGAGCTCAAATGAAAAAATAGCTTGACAAGTTCCTGGTTTTATGTGTTAATGGTCATGGGGTGGATAACTACCACACCGGGATGTAGCGCAGTTTGGTAGCGCGCCTGCTTTGGGAGCAGGATGTCGCAGGTTCAAATCCTGTCATCCCGATTTAACTTAATCCTTGCAGACTGGATTTAAATCTTTTCGCGCTGCTATCAAAGCAGGTGTGCGATCGGGTTTGTATCCGTTTTTCCAACTTAGCACCCTACGGAGTTTCCGATCTCAAGTGTCATTTAGTATTGACAACCAAATATCGGCGGAAAGTTCTGACCCATCCAATGTTGTCCAGGCTTGAGGAGATTTTTAAGAACTTGATGGAAAAATGGGAAGGAAGATTGGTAGAATTCAATGGTGAGCGTGACCACGTACATTTGTTGCTTCAATATACACCACAAACTGAACCAAGTAAGCTTATCAACAATCTTAAGACTGTATCTAGTCGCTATTTGCGGAAAGAGTTTGTAGATGAAGTTGAAAAAGTTTACTGGAAAGATGTTTTTTGGACAAATGGATATTTTATTGCTTCCTGTGGCGGCGTGACGGTTGAGCAATTAAAGAAGTACATTGAGGAGCAAGATAGACCTGTAGAATAAGATTTGTTCGTCTCGTCATCCACCTGCCCACTGCTCAAAGCTACGCTTTGAGATTGTGAACAAGTGGAATCCTCGTCTCACGCGCCTTTCATCCCACACCAACCGAAGCGGTATGGTGTGGGGATTCCCGTCTGTCAAGCTAAATCAACCCGCCCCTTACTGACTTTGGGTAACTACCGGATTTAAAATTAATCATCCGGCATCCGCTTACTTAAGGTTCCACCCAGCGATCGTCCGATTTAATCAAGTTAATCAATTCTTCCACACCTCTGTCCTCCGGCACCTTCTTAATTTCTTCCCGGCCCCGGTACAGCGAAATATAACCAGCCTGCTTCCCCACATAACCATAGTCAGCATCAGCCATTTCTCCGGGCCCATTGACAATACAGCCCATTACTGCTATATCCAAACCCGTCAGATGCTGCGTCGCCGCCCTCACTTTGTGCAGCACTTCCTCTAAATTAAACAAAGTACGACCACAGGAAGGACAAGCCACATACTCAACCATCGTTTTCCGCAATCCCAAGGCTTGCAGAATGCTGTAGCAGACAGGAATTTCCTTTTCTGGGGCCTCTGTCAGGGAGACGCGGATGGTGTCGCCGATGCCATCAGCCAATAGCGGTGCGATCCCCGCGGTGGACTTGATACGGCCATATTCCCCGTCGCCAGCTTCCGTGACACCCAAATGCAGCGGGTAATCCATGCCTAGTTCGTCCATCCGGTGTGCCATCAAGCGGTAAGCCGCCACCATCACTGGAGCACGGGAGGCTTTCAGGGAAATGACGATGTTGCCAAAGTCCAGGGATTCGCAAATTTTGATGAATTCCAGGGCGGATTCTACCATGCCTTCTGGGGTGTCGCCGTAGGTGAACAGCATCCTTTCGGCAAGGGAACCGTGATTGACTCCGATTCGCAAAGCTTTGCCCTGATCTCGGAGAGATATCACTAGGGGTTCCAGGGTTTCCCTGATTTTTTCGCCAATTTCGGCGAATTCGGCATCGGTATATTCGGTTCTGTCAGCTTTCGGTTTCTCGAACACGTACAAACCCGGATTGATTCTCACTTTGTCTACGTGTTTGGCCACTTCTAGGGCGATTTTCATGCCATTGTGGTGGACATCGGCAACCAGGGGTACTGGTTGGTAGGTGGCGATCAGTTTTTGCTTGATTTCGGCTAAGGCTTTGGCGTGGGCCATGCTGGGCACGGTGACGCGGACGATTTCGCAGCCAATCTCGTGCAATCGCCTAATTCCGGCTACTGAACCGTCGATGTCGAGGGTGTCTTCGTTAATCATCGATTGTACGACGACTGGGTTGCCACCACCGATGGTGACGCTACCGACTTTGACTGGTCTGGTTTTGCGCCGTTTGATGGTGGTGTCGAAGGCTGGTTGAGGGTTGGGGGTTTTAGTTGGATTTGGTAGAGTTTGCATAATTGATTGCTGGGTTCTGTTACCAAAAGTTTATAAAATTGTCTCGGCTGTTTTTTAGATTGCCACAGAAAGGGTCTGTTTGGAGACTGAGGTTTGGGGATTTGGTTTTTTTTAAGGGATTTGCGATCGAATTTATGGGCTCGGCCCGATCGCACATATTCCGATCGTCTGCCTCGCAATTCTCGAAAATAGTTTAGAATCTAAAAATGATCTCCAAAACCAATTTGTGCGATCGCACCTGTTAGGATTTTGCAGCCACCATAAAATCTCAAATCGGTTGATTTTGCAGTTAGCATAAAATCTAACAATCCCCAATCCCCGATCGATAAATCTCACAATCCCAAAGCCCCAATCTAAAATCGACAGTTTGTGCAACTAAAACAAGTAATTATTGCCCACAAAGCCAGAGATCCCTTCAGCCAGCGGTGGGCAGAACAATGTGCTCGGCAGTTAGAAAGTCGCGGTTGTCATGTTTTGATGGGGCCGAGTGGCCCAAAAGATAACCCCTACCCAGTGTTTTTGGCTTCTAGTACCAGCCCCATAGATTTAGCTGTGGTGCTTGGTGGTGACGGCACTGCCCTGGCTGCGGCCCGAAATTTAGCTGCTGATGGTATCCCCATTTTGGCTGCCAATGTGGGGGGACACTTAGGTTTTTTAACTGAATCTTTTGAGGATTTCCAAAATACTGAAGAGATTTGGGACAGACTTAGTGAAGATAGGTACGCCGTACAGAAGCGGATGATGTTGCAGGCGGCGATTTTTCAGGGAAATAGAACTAATCTGGAACCGGAAAGCGATCGCTTTTTGGCCCTCAATGAAATGTGCATCAAACCTGCTTGCGCCGATCGAATGCCCAGTTGTATTCTAGAAATGGAAGTTGACGGCGAAGTAGTGGATCAATATCAGGGCGACGGCTTAATTGTCGCAACTCCCACCGGTTCGACTTGCTACACCGCATCTGCCAACGGGCCGATTATACACCCTGGCATGGACGCGATCGCTGTTACTCCCATTTGCCCTTTAAGTTTATCCAGCCGCCCCGTAGTTTTGCCACCCGGTTCTGTAGTCAGCATTTGGCCCTTAGCAGATTACGAACTCAGTACCAAACTCTGGACAGATGGCATTTTAGGTACTGCCATTTGGCCAGGACAGCGCGTAGACGTGCGGATGGCGGACTGCGAGGCTAAATTTATCATTTTGCGAGAAAACTATTCTTATTACGGCACATTGAGAGAAAAACTTCAGTGGGCCGGAGCCCGCATTCGGTATAACAACAATCACCGCAATTAAAAGGCAATTAAATCCTTAAAAGATACTATGGAAGTCAAAACAGATACGGAGAGAGCTAGTTGTGTTGTAGAAAGAACTTTAGATATCATTGGCGGACGTTGGAAAGTATTAATCCTGCGCGAGCTATTTCAAGGTGTGAAGCGTTTTAATCAGTTGCAAAGGGCCTTAAAAGGCATTACTCAAAAAATGCTGACACAACAACTGCGCGAGATGGAGTTACACGGGATTGTCCATCGCGAAATTTACTTGGAGGTTCCGCCTAAAGTCGAATATTCCGTAACACCTTTGGGAGAAAGCCTCAAACCTATCATCGACGCCATGCACGAATGGGGTGTGAAATATCTCGATCTAACCAATTAATTTTTAAAAAAAATAAATTGGCGATCGCCTTCTAGTTTACCTGAAGCGCGATCGCTTTTTATAACAGTTACCTTAACAGCCTTGGCAGTTGCTATATTTTGTGTATTTAAAAAGCAAAGACTACTTTTAATTTACCACTTCAAAAGTTACTGTTCTACTCAGCCACAGTGGTTGATTTTCCGCCACGCCTTCGGGACGACTTTTGCTAGAAGCAACTTGTATTCTGTCACTATCTATTCCTTTATTCACTAAAGCTACTTTCACATTTTTCGCCCTTTCCAGTGCCAATCTTTGGTTTTCTGCAGAATTGCTTTTAAAATCGCTATGTCCAATTATCCTCAAATTCTTGCCTTTATTTTCTGCCATAAATGCCTTGATTTCTTTCATTTTTTGGGTGATATCATTCGCCTGCAAAGTAGCAGCGCCCACACCAAAATAAATCCGAATTCCCATGGCCTTAGACAGCGGTTTAGTTCCTATTACCACTGTATTTGTGACAGACTTCACCCCCGGAATTTTAGCAAAAGCTTCTGTTATTTTCTGAGCATCTTTTGCCTGGAGTACGCTACCTTCGACGGTGACTTTCTCTGCCACATAACGAGCCGAAATGTCAATGCTTTCTACTTTGTTCAACAGAGCCACTGTCCGCTTGATATCAGCCTCCACTAACACCGGGTCTGGAGGTACTTCCACTGCTATAATTTTATTGTCTAAGGTTAATTGTGGCACAACTCTTTGAGCGATTTGTAGGGCTCTTGAACGCAATTTCTGATTCGGTACTCGTCCCGAAAGCTGTGCTACTTTACCTTTCACCTCTGCCGTGAGTCGATAAACTGATAATTCGGGAGCAGACTGTAAAGCTAAATTTGTCTCAGCTTCTAATCTGCGTTCAATTCCACTACGATATTGATGAATCCCCCAAGGTACTACAATTAAACCTAAAAGTCCAAATCCCACCATTAATAACGCTTTAGGTTGAGTGGATTTAGCTTGGACATTTGTATCAATTAATTTCCGCAACTCCGAATTGACTTCCACGGGGATACTGGCTGGATCTCCATTAAATGACTGGATTTTATTGCCGTATTCTTGAACAATATTTTTGAAAATTGCTCGCATTTTGTACTTAAACCATTGGCGGATTTCTCCTTGCACCACTACCGCTAGATAACAGGAACCCGCTACTTCCAATACAATCGTAGATGTGCCATATTCTATGGCATCAATTTCTGCAATATTGCCAGACTGAGAGATACAGTCGTTGACAAAAGAACGAATCGCAGTCAACATCCCCGCCACCATTTCTGATTCTAGCTGCTCCCGTTGTGACTGTTGCACTGCTGTAATTACTAACCCAGAGTCTTTTTGAATTAAAAATACTGCCTTAACACTTGATGGTGTTGTCTCTTTCATCAGCAATTCTGCTTCAGAAATCCCTTGTAACTTAGCTTTAAATTTGCGGGTAATTCCCTCAAGGCTCACCGCTTTTTCGAGTTTTTCATTAATCTCCTGTATCGTCTCAGCCATGTACTTCAAAATCGTACTACCAATAATCGGGTAGAGTGCATCCGACATCGCTTCTGTATTAAGATTAATTTGTCTTCTCACAGCAGAGGCTATTTCGGGTGCGATCGCCTGTGCAATCTCATCTGGCGATTCATTGATGCGGTGGCTGATTCCCACAGGTATCGCTGGAGATATTGCGATTCCCATCGATTGCCTATTTTCCCTGGTTTTATTATTAATTACTTGATCGATTATGGGGGCAATTGTTTCAGTAAATGCTTCCTGGGATTCGTTAATTGTGTCTAGCATCATTTCCAGGAAAATGGCTTTAATTTTGGCAACTAATGCTTCCTCATTGCCACCCCATTGAGCATCATTTAGTTTCCGTTCCAGATTTTCTACTTTATCATTTAGTTGATAATTATAATTAACAACTTCATCTAATAAAGGCAAAATTGATTCTATCACAGATTGTTCTAGTTGCTTGTGATGACCGACCATAAGTTCGTCAATTAAAGGCTTCAATAAATCTGTAAACAAGTCAGTAGATTCATAAATTCGGTGTTCGATCGCGACAATTTTTTGTTCGATTTTCCCCAGTCTTTCTTCTATTCTTTTATTTTGAATAATGGCATCCACCGCGGGACCGATCGCACTTTCTATCTCTACTCTTGCTTCGCTGATTTTTTCCAACAGCATCTGGGAGATCCGTGGCATAATCCTTGCCATCAACCCTTCTAACTGGGCGACTGTTTCGTGCTGAACTTCGATAATTTGATGCTCATTTCTTAAGATTTTTGCTTCTATGCCGCTGTTTTGAAAAGCTTCGTTGATGCCTGGGGCGATCGCCTCTCTCACCTCTAACTTTGTCTCATCTATCTTCCGATTCAGCGACTCAATCATTAACGGCATCAGCCTGGCCATTATTTCTTCCGGTTGAGAATTCTGCTTTTTCTGAATCAGATTAACTTTATTTTCTACATTCAACAGTTGCACTTGAATTACTTCTTGATGACTGTGGCTAGCCATCAAAGGTTCGATGAGGGCTGCTAAATCTAATTTAGATTCATCTATTTTACGGTTAAGTAACTCCGTGATGATTGGCATTACCCGCCCAATTATTTCTTCCGGCTGCTGAATTTGTGGTTGTTGATCTACGAGTCGCCCTTCGATGATATTTAATACTTTTTCTTCGATTTCTGCCCAAGCTATTCTCACCTGGGCTGAGGGTGTCACAGTCTGGATTAGCTCAGATTTTAACTCACTGATTTTCCGATTCAGCGACTCGTTAATTATGGGCAGTAGTTGTTTGACTAAATCTTCCGGCTGCTGCTGAAAACGCTGTTGAACTTGAGCAACTTTATGTTCAATATTTAATACTTTTTCTTCTAGGCCGTTTTGGTGATTAATTACTTCCTTAACTGCCGGTGCAATTTTTGAATCTACCCCTAACTTCGACTCCTCTAGTTTGCGGTTGAGCAAATCGGTGATTATGGGAGTCAGCCCTTTGATTAACTGTTCTGAATTGGGGATTTTTTGCTGAGATAGAATCGCGATTTGATTTTGTAGTTCTACTACTTTTGCTTCTATTTCACTCTGATTAATTCTGGGACTACCATCCGGTGCGATCGCCTCTCGCAACTCAGACTTCAATTCCCTGACTTGGCCGCTCAGCAACTCAGGAATTAATGGTGTTAATAATTTTAGCAACTCATCGGGATCGGAAATCATCCTTTCAAAGTTTGCCAATCTCTGTTCTACGCTCAAAATATTATCATAAAATTCTGGTAAATCCCGTTCAAATAGTAATTGTTGCAACCGCTTTAACTTTTCTCTAGCCTCTTCTAAGGTTTCCTCCGAAGGCACTTCTTCGTTTTTGGGCTGGAATTCTCGCGATCCGAACCGTTCTTTTTTTATGTTTTTATGACTGGTATTTTCGGGTTCACTTGTCAAAATTTCGGGGATAATTGCTGGTGATTCTATCAGAAAAGACCACTGCTGATTGGGTTCATTTTTCTCCTCATTATTATTGTTAGACATTTTTGTACACCTTAAATTAATTTCGTTAGATTCATTTTTTAATTTTAATAATTGCAACTCCGCCAGCATTTTCATTAATTCTTGAAGTTGCTCGCCAGCATTACTACCTATCTGATTTGTAGGATTAGTTTCAGTGTTTTCTAATTGCTCCCTTTCCTCTGGATTGAGATTAAATTCTGTCATAATTTTCTACCATGATTTGACTTTGACTAATGAAAGGAAATCACCCGTTGGCAACCCCATATAAGGGAAAATCAATAGCAAATTTCAACAGAATCAAGCTAACTAACCTATCTATAGCAATTCTAAATCATTTGTGAATTTCTTGCTCCCTCCCCTTAATAAGGGGAGGGTTGGGGTGGGGTAAAAAACTTGCGACTCCTGCAAGGATTGCTATATACTTGATTAACCTTAGTTAATTAACCTCATCTTTTTAGACACTTACCGGGTTCTCTCTACTGGGAGAGAGAGGGCGATCGGTTTTATTTAGTATCTCGCGGATCGCCCCATTTTGCCACTGCTCTTCTCGTGGCCAACTCCCTCCCAAGCTCCAAGGCAGATTTCATGCTGGAAGCATCCGCAATCCCTCTACCTACAATATCAAAAGCAGTGCCATGATCGGGGGATGTGCGGACAAAGGGCAAGCCAATTGTAGTGTTAACTGCTTTATCAAAAGCCATTAATTTTACCGGAATCAAACCTTGGTCGTGGTACATTGCCAAATAAGCATCGTGAGTAGGTGCTGCAAAACCGTACCAAGCTTTACCGGGCTTTACCCAGAGGGTATCCGGTGGGATGGGCCCGTCTAACTGTACTTGCTCGAAGCGATCGCGCTGAGTTTCCAACCAGGGTATCATCCAGTCTTGCTCTTCATTTCCCAGTTTCCCATTTTCGCCGCTGTGAGGATTCAACCCAGACACCGCTATTCTGGGTGTTTCGATCCCAAAATCTGCCCGCAAACACTCGATGAGCAATTCCAGTTTTTCGCTCAACAACTCTGGAGTCAAAGCATCCGGGACTTGACGTAGGGAAATATGTGTGGTAGCGAGTAAAGTAATCAGTATCCAGTTGCTGTGGGGAGATTTGGCAGCAAACAGCATTCCGAAGCGTTTCGATCGCGCTTTTTCGGCCAGAAGTTCTGTTTGTCCTGGATAATTGTAATTAGCCGCCTGCCAGCAAGTTTTGGAAATCGGTCCTGTGACAATCGCCGAGAATTCACCAGTCAGGGTACGGGCGATGGCAGTTTCGAGATAGGCAAAGCTAGCAGCGCCGCTGGCTGCATTACCAACACCAGGGATAATTTCGCCCCATTTGCTGTCGGATGCGATCTCAATAATATTTAATGTGTCGGGATTTGCTAAGGCTAGGGATGGATCTTGCGATCGCAATTTATCATAAGTTTGCTGCAAAATTGTCCGAGAGCCGATCGTCCACACCCCACAAGCCTCTACGGGATCGGCCAAAGCCTTGAGAATCACTTCCGGCCCAATTCCTGCCGGATCTCCCAGAGTTAGAGCTAGTTTCAATCCTCGATCGAGACTCAAGGCATTTTTCTCC
>NZ_JAHRFC010000061.1:0-12747 GCF_020883015.1 Microcoleus sp. CAWBG640 | reverse complement strand
CCACACCCCACAAGCCTCTACGGGATCGGCCAAAGCCTTGAGAATCACTTCCGGCCCAATTCCTGCCGGATCTCCCAGAGTTAGAGCTAGTTTCAATCCTCGATCGAGACTCAAGGCATTTTTCTCCAGAAATCTAGAACATTTTCCGCACTGAAATTTTAGCATTCCTGTAGCTCGTTGCCCCAAATTATACTATCTTTATTGAATGCGATCGTCCAACTAGACATCTAAAATCATGAATCCTGAAATTTTAAATGCAGCCTTGTTGTCCTTTTCCCTAATTTTTGTCGGTATCGGTGGAGGCTTCCTCCTGCTCAAACTCCAAGGCGGCGAAGAATAAGTTTTTTCAATTACACCTTATAAAGTAGGGACACTCCAAGAGCCCATTAGTGTCAACTTAACGTTAAACCCAGTCACAGACTGCTGTTTGACTATTAAACTTAGATCCCCCCTAGCCCCCCTTAAGAAGGGGGGGACAAGAGTCTTTTCAAAGTCCCCCTTCTTAAGGGGGATTTAGGGGGATCTAGACTTTGCCTAAAAGCTACATTTATATGGCTTTTAGGCTTAAGTTGACACCAATAGGCTTGGCCTTAGTCCCTACGGGGATCGAGCGATCAGAAAGCCAGCCTTCTGCCGAAGGTCTCAACGCCAAAATGAGAAAAGTTCAGGTTTTTGTTAAGTTTTTATAACAAAATTAACAAAGACCTGATACAATCCTATAGAAAGTTTAAGATTCATAATTAATCCCTAGATGACTTTATTGATTTTAGGTGCCACCGGCACACTCGGCCGCCAAATAGCCCGCCGTGCCCTAGACGAGGGCTACCAGGTGCGTTGCCTAGTAAGAAGTTACAGAAAAGCTGCATTTTTGAAAGAATGGGGTGCCGAACTCGTACCCGGAAACCTTTGCCAGCCAGATAGCCTGACTTCAGCGCTATCCGGGGTAACAGCTATCATCGATGCAGCCACAGCTAGCGCTGCCGATTCTGTAAGCATCAAAAGAGTAGACTGGGACGGAAAAGTATCGCTGATTCAAGCAGCAGTAGCAGCAGGAGTCAAGCGTTACATCTTCTTTTCGTTTCTCGACGCCGAGAAATATCCCCAAGTCCCCTTATTGGAAATTAAGCGCTGTACGGAGCTATTTTTAGCAGAGTCCGGTCTCGATTACACCATCTTGAGGCCCTGTGGATTTTTGCAAGGACTGCTCAGCCTATACGCCATGCCGATTTTAGATAGTCAGGGAGTTTGGTTGCCCAACAAGCCCTCAGCCCTGGCCTACATGAACACTCAGGATGTGGCGAAATTTGCAGTCCGAGCCCTTTCCGTTCCCGAAACTGAGAAAAAAAGCTTTCCTCTGGTGGGCCCTCGCGCTTGGGATGCAGAAGAAATTGTGCGCCTATGCGAACGCTTATCTGGCAAACAAGCCAAAATCACCCGCACCCCAGATGCTTTGTTGAAGGCTACTCGTCAATTTGCTCAGTTCTTTCAGTGGAGTTGGAACATAGCTGACAGATTGGCTTTTTCCGAAGTTTTGGCCGCCGGAAAACCCTTGAAAGCTCCGATGGATGAAGTTTACAGTGTCTTCGGAATAGACCCCAAAGAAACTACTACTTTGGAATCTTATCTGGAAGAATACTTTAGTCTGATTACCAAGAAGCTCAAGGAAATAGAGTACGAGCAGCTTAAAACTAAAAAACGGGGTAAACAAAAAATGCCTTTTACGTTTTAATCAGCTTATACTCCATTTATAGGACTCAAATTGCTGAGTTTTGGGATTAAATTTCGGTAATTTGTGGCGGTTCGATGCCGCCACAAGCTGCAAAATCTACGTGATTAAAAATTTCAAGATGGTAACAAGACGCGCCATATTAAAACTATATTCAACCCGAACTTTGGAACTCTCCAATTTATTAGACTCCGACCATATTTATTGTGGAACAGGCATCTTGCCTGTTCAAGATTGGCAATTCTTGCGATGTCTATCAAATAAAAAGGACGTATTTTTCGTCCTTGATGATAGTAGGGCGGGGTAGTCGATCGTGCCGAAAGCTGGGATTATATATAACGACGTTAAACCTGTATCTTGTCGCATCGCCCAAGAGTTGAAAGAACAACTGACGGCGATCGGCTGGGATGTCTGCGCGGTTTCCGGTTCTGGGGGAATTCTGGGCTATTCTAGTCCCGATCGCCCCATGTGTCATACTCCGATCGACCAACTCGTCCCCCCCGGTTTTGACAGCGACATGGAGTTTGCAGTGGTTTTGGGTGGCGACGGTACTGTGCTGTCGGCATTTCGCCAAGTCGCTCCCATCGGAGTGCCACTGCTGACGGTCAATACTGGTCATATGGGTTTTTTGACCGAAACTTACCTTAACTTGCTGCCACAAGCCTTAGAGAAGGTGCTGGCGGGAGAATACGAAATCGAAGAAAGGTCAATGCTAGCAGTACGGTTGTTTCGCGACAATGACTGCCTCTGGGAAGCACTGTGTTTGAATGAAATGGTGCTGCACCGGGAACCGCTGACTTGTATGTGTCATTTTGAAGTGGCGATCGGGCAACACGCTTCTGTGGACATTGCCGCCGATGGGATAATTATCTCCACTCCCACAGGATCGACTGCTTACGCGCTGTCTGCGGGCGGGCCTGTAATTATTCCGGGAGTCCCAGTATTGCAGTTAGTGCCTCTTTGTCCCCATTCTATGGCTTCGCGGGCTTTGGTGTTTTCCAATACAGAACCTGTGAAGATTTTGCCCGCGAGTCCGAACCGTTTAGTCATGGTGGTAGACGGAAATGGCGGCTGTTATGTTCGGCCGGAGGATTGGGTGCAAGTCGAAAAAGCTCCGTACCAGGCCCGTTTTGTTCGGGTACAACCTCCTGAGTTTTTCCACGTTTTGCGGGAAAAATTGGGTTGGGGATTACCTCACATTGCTAAACCCAGTTCGGTTGAGTTGCCTTGATAGTTGTTGTTGACACTCCCCCCGGCGCGAATGCACGGGTTTTTTAGTGATATTAATTCCGGTAACACCGAAATAATATAGAGGAGACGGCAGTGCCCATAGGTGTCAACTTAACGTCAAACCCAGTCACAGAATGCTGTTTGACTGTTAAGCCTAGATCCCCCCTAGCCCCCCTTAAGAAGGGGGGGACAAGAACTTACTCAAAGTCCCCCTTCCCCCATCCCCCCTTGGGGGGGGCAGGGGGGGGTGGGGGGGCTAGGGGGGGGTGGGGATTTAGGGGGATCTGGACTATGGTAAAAACGACATTTATTAAGGCTGAAACTCTTGAGAAATATGGGTTTTATCCCAAGTCTAGATCCCCCTAAATCCCCCTTAACAAGGGGGACTTTGAAAAGACTCCTGTCCCCCCCTTCTTAAGGGGGGCTAGGGGGGATCTAGATTTAATAGTCTTGCCAGCAATCTGTGACTGGGTTTGAGCTTAAGTTGACACCTATGGGCACTGCCGTCTCCTAATTTGGTCTACTAATAATTCCGGTGCTCCAGGATCTAAAATAATGGGGTTACTCATCATTCTCCGAAGCCTTTTAGGTATTGGGAATTGTGGGAAAGATCTTCGAGATCGCTATCTAAACAACCAACAAACTCTTGGGCTGCTTGTGTAAAAGATATTTTCTGTGACTTTGTATCAATCGGCTCAAAGGTTTTTTTATTGGCTTGAAACTCAAGAAATTCGATATATTCAAAAATCTTTTCGAGTTGATTTGGGGGAAAATGTTGGATTTTTTGGATTGCCATTTCTAGGGTTAACATGGGTTTCTCTTTGGTTGGTTTTGGTACTATTTTAACGATTTACACAAACATCTTTTTTTTGGATCTACTAGCTTGTTGCATGAGTGCGCGATCGCAGGGTATCTATTTATTCTACCAATTTTCTGATTTGTCAAGGTCTCGATCGAGATTCCGAATCATCTCCAAGGTGAGGCAGCGTTTGCGAGATAGCGTTAGTACGCAGGAACATTTTTGTTTAACATCCCACCCATTACCTATTCCCCATTCCCTAAACCACCGCTGCGATCGAGAAAATCAGTAATCTCCTGATAAAAAGCCTGTCCCTTTCCCCTGCTGCTACTTGCAGTCACCAACAATCTTAAAACTTCCACAAGCGAACTAATCGTAGCATCAAAAATCAATGCAAACAACTGGCTTAAATCATCTTGGTTTTGTTGCCCATAAGCCAAAGCATTAATATAATCATTGCGGATTTGGTTGTCAATCACCACAATCGGATAGCCAGCACGGATTAAAAGTAAATTCATTAATAACCTAGCCGTTCGACCATTCCCATCCCGAAAAGGATGGATAGAAACAAAACGATAATGAGCCATAGTCGCATATTCGACTGGATGGAGCCTTAAAGCAGATTCCGAGTTGAGCCATATCGCAAAATCCCCCATTAATTGAGAGAGTAAATAATGGGGAGGATAACGATAGTTAGTTCCTGCCGCCATTACATCCAGAGTGCGATAACTACCCGCTTCCTCCGGGTTAATTTTGCGGAGAATCAGATTGTGAATTTGCTTAATTTCCCATTCATTAATCTCCGTATCTTTTTGGGCTAAATTTTCAATATAATCGATCGCCTCCTTATGTCCAATAACTTCTAAATGTTCGTCAAGGGTTTTGCCCCCCACAGTAATGCCCTTCGTTAAAACTAATTCCGTTTCACTTTGGGTTAAAGTATTACCCTCAATGGCATTTGAGTTATAAGTAAAGCGAACATCATAGAGCTTTTTGAGTTCGGCGACGAGGGTGGAATCGAACGGTCTAAACCCATCTAACCAAGCTTTTAGTTTATCGATTCGTTCTAATTTAAGCCGATAATTCATCATTAAATAGTTGTCGATCGCAGAGGTTAATGAAAATTCCTTTTGTTTACCTAAAATAATTACCTTTTGAATGAATTTCTCATATAGTTGAGTAGACATCTTTGAAAATACTCCCCCATTCCCTAAAACGGCACCTCAATCCCCAACTCCTGACAAAATCCCCGAATCACTCGATCGTTCTTCGACCTTGCGCGATCGCAGCGTATCTATTGATTCTACCAATTTTCTGATTTGTCAAGCTCTCGATCGAGCTTCCGAATCATCTCCAAAATCAGGCAGCGTTTGCGAGATAAGGGTATAGTGGGAGTGTCTTCATTTCTATTCACTCTGCTTAGGACGGATTTCAAATTCTGAACGCGCCCGGAAGAAACAGACCTCAAACTCGAAGAAGAAATTAGCTTGCCCCAAAATCAAAGGTACATTGGTTGCTTGTGTCCAGGCAAATGCCAGGTTAAGCGTTGGGAATGAGCTAACTCGAGCGTTTACAACGACTGCGCGGGCTTCAAATCGAGCCAAATTCCCAGCCAATACGACTGAGAGTGTCTCATTTTCCCAGACTAAGCCCAGTTGTAGTCCTAACTCGTAGGGCAAAACATTAACGCTTGCGCCTGTATCTAATAAGCCCTCAACGTTCAAGGATCGATCGTTCAGGCTGAGTTTCAATGGCAGATACGGCATTCGATCGACCATGCCAAGACTGCTGTCAATGATTTTGTAGGGAAATCTCTGAGCGTCAATCATTCTGTTCTTGTTGTTTTGTTGCCAGAAGATTCATTAAAACATTGGCAGCCTCAGAGCAATTGTAAGGCGACCAGACCGGATACTCTCGATCGGCAACAAAAAAGTTTGTTGCATCTTCTTCTTTGACCAGTTCTGTTGCCAGAAACTGCATCAGCCGCAGCTTGTCAATTTTTGAAAGTTCCTGGACTTGTGACATAAGTTCAGTCAATGGCATTTGAAAATCTCCTCGTTTGAGGTTAGGTGAAAAGATTGGATCTACTAGCTTGTTGCATGGGCGCGATCGCAGCGTATCTATTGATTCTACCAATTTTCTGTCGGTCAAACTCGCGATCGAGATTCCGAATCATCTCCAAGGTGAGGCAGCGTTTGTGAGATAGCGTTGGTGCGATCGAACATTTGTGTTTAACATCCCACCCATTACCTATTCCCCATTCCCTAAATCACGGCTGCGATCGAGAAAATCAGTAATCTCCTGATAAAAAGCCTGTCCCTTTCCCCTGCTGCTACTTGCAGTCACCAATAATCTTAAAACTTCCACAAGCGAACTAATCGTAGCATCAAAAATCAATGCAAACAACTGGCTTAAATCATCTTGGTTTTGTTGCCCATATGCCAAAGCATTAATATAATTATTGCGGATTTGGTTGTCAATCACCACAATCGGATAGCCAGCACGGATTAAAAGTAAATTCATTAATAACCTAGCCGTTCGACCATTCCCATCCCGAAAAGGATGAATCGAAACAAACCGATAATGAGCGATACTTACATATTCAACTGGATGGAGATTTAAGGCAGATTCTGAATTCAGCCAACTCGCAAAATCTCCCATTAATTGAGATAGTAAATAATGGGCAGGATAACGATAGTTCGTTCCCGCCGCCATCACGTCCAGAGTGCGATAACTACCCGCTTCGTCCGGGTTAATTTTGCGAAGAATAAGATTGTGAATTTGCTTAATTTCCCATTCATTAATCTCCGTATCTTTTTGGGCTAAATTTTCAATATAATCGATCGCCCTCGAGCGTTTACAACGACTGCGCGGGCTTCAAATCGAGCCAAATTCCCAGCCAATACGACTGAGAGTGTCTCATTTTCCCAGACTAAGCCCAGTTGTAGTCCTAACTCGTAGGGCAAAACATTAACGCTTGCGCCTGTATCTAATAAGCCCTCAACGTTCAAGGATCGATCGTTCAGGCTGAGTTTCAATGGCAGATACGGCATTCGATCGACCATGCCAAGACTGCTGTCAATGATTTTGTAGGGAAATCTCTGAGCGTCAATCATTCTGTTCTTGTTGTTTTGTTGCCAGAAGATTCATTAAAACATTGGCAGCCTCAGAGCAATTGTAAGGCGACCAGACCGGATACTCTCGATCGGCAACAAAAAAGTTTGTTGCATCTTCTTCTTTGACCAGTTCTGTTGCCAAAAACTGTATCAGCCGCAGCTTGTCAATTTTTGAAAGTTCCTGGACTTGTGACATAAGTTCAGTCAATGGCATTTGAAAATCTCCTCGTTTGAGGTTTGGCGAAAAGATTGGATCTACTAGCTTGTTGCATGGGCGCGATCGCAGCGTGTCTATTGATTCTACCAATTTTCTGTAGGTCAAACTCGCGATCGAGCTTCCGAATCATCTCCAAGGTGACTCTATTCCGTCCGCTCCACTGTGCTGCTAGCTGGCTGGCTACTAGGCGATGATTCTAATTTCTGCCGAATTGCGGCCTGAATTTTTGCGTCAAAATCGGGATCACTTGGGCTTGCAATGATTGATTTCGGACGCTGACTGAACCTGTCTAAATATGCCTGACAAGCAGCTCGATCTTGGCGATTTTCCAGAAAGAACCGTCTCAATTCGGCATCGCTCATAGCCTCAAAATTCACTTGGCTCATCAGAATACCTCCCCATTCGGTACAATTTCAAACTCAAGGTCTTCACCATATCCAGCTAGAACGTATACGTTTCGAGTACGACGATCGATACAAACCAGATGAATCGGTTGCAACATGATGAACGTCAACTGATAGCTGACGCGATATAAACTCTCTAACTGAGCAGTAGTTGGCATTTCGGTCACTCACTCCACCTACTGTTTATTTTAACTGTTCCGAGTTCAAATTAACTCATCAGTTTACTTTACTGTTGTTGGAATGGGGTTCTATTTTCGTGCAGAGTAAATTGGCAGTTTGGGATGAACTTTCTTGAACCGCAAACTGGGATATGTGGGATCTTGCTTGAATTGCCGATATGCCTTGCGAGTCTGATCCTGAATCTGTTCTGGTAGTTCAGCAAACATTTGACGAAATTGAACGGTTGTACGAGACTTCACAATGTTTCTGGATCTAATTCCTGAGTTTTGCCCGCATGATATTCAGCCATTGCCGCGGCTGCAAGTTTAGCCAGCAAATCCGGGGAGCGCGCAAATGCCTCATCCCACCGCTGATCATCTTCGAGTTCTTTCAGAATCAGGGTTGCGATCGCATTTTGATCGTTAGGAGGTAAGGTTTTTAATCGGGCGATCGCTTGTTCGAGTAATTCAGTCATAACTGTTTACTAGAGATGTATTTTTCTCGATTATTACCTACCGAGTACCTTTTAACCACTGATTGCGATACCCAAAGATACCATCGCTAATACAAGCATCGAAATGAAAGTAAACAGAAACTGTAGCGGTGGTTTTGTAGCTCGCCAAACACCATAATCACAGTCTTGGGTTCTAAATCCCTCAGAGGTGTCTAGCTTTGCTATCCTACAGAGTTCAATTTCACGTTTCTGAGTAAGCTGATTACAATACTCGATTGCTGGAAAAATTGTTCTTAAATATCGCTCATAAAGCCAGATTGTTAAGCTTCCAAGCGAGAAGACTGCAACAGCGAGTAAACCGTGTCTACTCTTGATCACTGACGCTGCCTGCCAAGCTGCTAGCAAAAAACCTGCAAACGCAGTCCATAACAAAGTCGAGATTTTCCACAACTCGGAGCGGTACCACACAATTCTTTGATAAGCATGTCCATGCAGATAACGAGCAGTATCTAAAGATGATTCATTGCTTATTGAAATTACTTGTTCCAATTCATCTGAACTCACTACAATTCCTCATCAACGTCACTTAACTCATAACCAGCAAGTGATGTTTAAAATGCCGTCACCCGCAACTGAAGCCAGCTAACTTATAATTGTATCGCAGTTGCGGTACAATACTGAGTATAGCCGTATAATACCGCAGATTGACGATGTATGTCAACTCCTTCTTACTCCCCATCAGAATCTCCTTTCCTACAGCAAGTTCGCCGCACGCTTCGGCTCAAACATATGAGCCGTCGTACCGAAAAAAGCTATTTTTATTATATTTTAGATTACATTATGATAAAGCAAGCAGCGATAAAGTCTCGTCTTCATAAAATAATTCGATCGCCTTAAAATCCCGACGCAGCAAATTTTCAACTTGCAATGTCGAACAGTTGCCAAGGCAAAGCCAAATAACTTTCGGTGGATTCCCAAATACTAAGCTCAGGTCGTGCATATCCGCGTCTTTCGAGACAATCATCAAATCATTATCTTTTGCATAATCCCAAACTATTGGGTCGATCGTTGCTTTCATGCCCACATCTCGAACGTGAAGCGAATTAGGAAAAACATCGCTCAAACGATTCGGCAACTTGGGCGACAAGTTTTCATCAAAAAGTAATTTCATGCGGATAAGGTAGCGGTCATAAACCGACGCTCACGGTCAGCAGCATAAGCTATACAAGCTTTTAAATCTTCTCGTGTCAAATCGGGAAAATCGTCAAGAATTTCTGCTTCGGTCATCTCGGAAGCCAGGTACTCAAGCACTTCATAAACCGTAATTCGCAAGCCGCGTACACAAGGCTTACCACCGCGTTTATTTGCTTCGATCGTGATGTGGTTTCGGTAGTTCATAGTTTGATATGGGATTTTTAGCAGACCAGTTTAGAGAACAGATTTCAGTCCAAGACGATCAAGGTTGCCGATCGCGATCGGTTGGGTGGTGAGGAGTTGGTCAAGGCAATCGGTTTGTGGGGTGGATTGTCCGTTAAAGTAGTCAATCCAGACGCTGGAATCAACAATAATCATGGGCTTACTATTGTTCCGTATCCGTTCTCATGCGATCGAGGTCGCCATCCCAGGCGAGTTTACCCCGTAGCGCCCGGAGGTTCTGTTGGTTTTTCATTTGGATCAGCAGGTTCAGGGCCAGTTCGACAACTTCTTGTTGTGCTGTGAGTCCAGTCGCGTGGAGCGGATTAGTGATGAGGGAGTTATCGATTTCGATCGTAGTTTTCATAGGTATTTTGGGGTGAGTCTTATCGATCGCGCTTTCACCCGATTATAAGCGATCGCCCATCGTAAAAATTGACAGAAATTTCACACACTCAGTACGGGACTTCTCAGAGATCGCAAAGAGTGAATTGGAGAGGGTGCTATACTAGGGAGTATCGCGTTTGGAAGAGGTGTTTTTATGGTGCAAGCGCAGTTTAATTTAGATGAGTCGTTGTGGGCATTTGTGCAACGATCGCAGCAGTACGGTTTTCAGGATCGGGATGAATTAATTCGGGTGGCGCTGGGGAAGTTGCAGCAGGAGTTAGATTCGTTGGAGATGTCGGCGGATTTATAT
The DNA here is from genome assembly GCF_020883015.1 of Microcoleus sp. CAWBG640. Classification (NCBI taxonomy): domain Bacteria; kingdom Bacillati; phylum Cyanobacteriota; class Cyanophyceae; order Oscillatoriales; family Microcoleaceae; genus Microcoleus; species Microcoleus sp. CAWBG640. The sequence goes on along the minus strand of NZ_JAHRFC010000061.1, from coordinate 2,532 downwards.
ACGGAAGTTTATGGGGAGGATGCCGATTTGCAGGCTTTGACGAATAGCGCGATCGCGGGTTGGCCAGAATGAATAATTTGTGGCGCGGGCAGATTATTGATGTTGATTTGGAACCAACGAGAGGTTCTGAAACGGGGAAGGTTCGGCCTTGTATCATTGTGACGAATGATGTTTACAATGCCCGTGTGCCTGTGATTCAGGTTGTGCCGATTACAGAATGGAATGAGAAAAAGGCGCGCATCTCGACGAATATTGATTTAGAGCCATCGGCGATGAATGGACTGACGAAACGATCTATAGCGGATTGTTTACAGACTCGTCCGATCGACCATCAGCAACGGCTGGTAAGGGTACGTGGACAGTTAAGTGCGGAGGATTTGGCTAGGGTTGATGGGGCGATTAAGCAAGTATTTGGCTTTAGTTAACGATAAATAGCAGCAATTACAGCCACTACACAAACATTTGCGATAATACTGAATTTAATGGAATAATACCGCAGCTTAATAATGTATGTCAACCTCTTCTCACTCCCCCCGATTAGACTGCATTACTTAAGCATAATAAATTCAAGATTGCTGCTCGAAAACAATTTCTTCATAGAATTGCTCGATCGGCAAACTCAACCCAATACTTTTAAGCTCAACGCGATCGCCCGCTCGATAGCTCAGAATCAACCAATCCCCCGCATCATTTCTGTGATACATATCGATCGCCATCTCATCCGAACTCACCAACACATAATCAACCAAATTCGGGTTGTGGCGATATTTTTCAAACTTCTTGCCGCGATCGTAAGCCTCGGTACTATCCGATAAAACCTCAACAATCAAACAGGGATAGGTAATATATTGAGGGCTAGAATTATCTCGCCGATCGCAAGTGACACTCAGATCGGGATAGGTATAGTTGCGAGTATTGAGGATATTTACACGGCAGTCAGAATTGTATGTTTTACAACCACTACCCCGCAGATGGGGCTTGATCATCGTTAAAAAGTTTCCCGCGATATCACTGTGATTTCTAGTCCCCCCACTCATCGCATACACGCGACCATCGATTAGCTCATGTTTTTCTAATTGTTGCTCCTCCCAAGCAAAATACTCTTCAGGCGTAAAGTACCGCTTTTCCTCTCTAGCTGCAATCATAACAATCTCCTAATTAAAAAAAAACTATTTTTATTATATTTGAGATTAGAGTCGATCGCACACCCTGGGCGAGCGCCAAAATCAACACATCGATCGCAACTGCTTCACGCACGAATCACTGTAATTAACCGACCCATTGGGCTAGTCTGAATTTCAGTTTTCAGTCGTTCTTCTAATTCGAGTGCATTATCTCTGCGATCGAATATAACCAACCACCCCTCATCTTGTCCCAATCGAGCCAAATACCCATCTAACTGTTCCAACCCTTTACTCAACGGATCGACTTTCCGAGTCCGCCAAACTTTCAGTTCAATGCCTAATGTGACTTCACCATAACGCAAACATAAATCCATCCTGTCTCGTCCGATCGCATATTCTCTCTCCAACGTTCCGCCACCATTAATCACCCGATGTAGAAACGCCATCACCACCAAATGTGGCGCAATTTCAGGGTAAGACGCACTTTTGAGTAAGGGTTCGCCATGTTGCAGCCAAAAGCCGAGAAACGCTTGCAGGAGTGCTTCGGTCATCAGTTCACCGCGAGGATTCAACCAACTCGGACTGATCATCGGTAAACTATCTTGCGGGCCTTGCGCCAAAACTCGTGGCAACACTTCTCGATAAATCGGATTGGCGATGACTAAACCCCCGGCTGGATCGCGTTTGAGCAAGCCCAAATCGACGAGATATTGCCGATCGTCATTAGAAGATTCTGGCAATTCTTGTCCGGCTAGTATGGGCTCGATAATGGCTTTGACTCGGTTTTCTCTGAGTCGTTCTGCCAAACTATCCAAATGTGTATCCTGGCGTTTGATGATAATTTCTTTGGCTTCTAAAATATGTTCAGGTGTAATTTCTCTAGATTCATCTGTTACTAATTCTTCGACGATTTCTTTAGCTAAAGCATTCACCAACCAAGGTTGTCCCTGAGTTAATTCAAAAGCTAACGCTACGGCTTCTGGTGTAAAAACTTGTCCGGTATCTTGGGTATGTTGCCCGTAGAGTTCTGCGACTTCTGAGGCATTAAAATTTCTGAGCGTAATCGATCGCACTTTAATATTAAACGGACTGGATGTATTGAGGCGATCGCTACCACCGGCAGCCACTTTGTAATCGCGAACATCCCGCAAACCGATTAAGCCCACCGATTGCGGAAACGCACGAGGACGAGAGGGATAACCATTGCGTAACTGACGCAAAACGGACAGCAATACTTCATTTTGGAGCGAATCAATTTCATCGATGAAGATTGCTAAAGGGCGAGGTGAAGTTTGTGCCCATTGCCGCAAGGTTTCTTCAATTCCTTGTCCCACCTCCATTTCTTGTTTTGGTGGTGGCTGGAGCTCCGGTGGCAAATAGACTCGCGCCTCACTTCGCCAAGAACTTA
>NZ_JAHRFC010000060.1:0-30618 GCF_020883015.1 Microcoleus sp. CAWBG640 | reverse complement strand
AACGACAAGCAAATTGGTTAATGTTGAAACTGACAAATAACAGTCCAACCATACCTATGATAAAACTTAACCATGTCCCATTTCCGGCACTAGCAAAAATTAAGCTTAATATAGTTGATGGGATTAGACTAGGTGACATTAAGACTATAGATTGAGCAATTACTGCCTCATAGGAAAGACAGTGTTTTCTTAAACCATGAGGGCTTTGATTGTTTGACATTTCTGTTGTCATATAAAACTAGGGTTTAGACTAATCTGGGATAAAAGGGACGTGATGGGAAAGCGATTGTAACTGGTCTGTTTCGACCAAATTCAAACTTCTATTCGCGTCACCCATAATTCCCCATTCTCCTGTTTATATGATTCTCCTTATGGATTGAGTGAACTGGAAGTATCAGGAACAAATTGCTTCATAAACGAGATCAATACCCCTCCGAAATTACCAGCTTCTAAATGTCTCGATAGGTGAGGGGGAAGATGATCTCTGAGGGGAAGCGATGCCTCTTATAAGTAATGTTCATTCCCTGACTGGACGAATCATATCATGTCCTAGCGATCGCCCATGATGACGATCGCTTCCTACCAATACTTCCAGATGATTTTATTAATTGTAATCGACCGGACATGATATCAAAAAGCCTACCAGTGGCGCAATCGTTGCAATCTTTTTTGAGCTTCAAAAGCCTAAGCCCTTACCCTGAGAGCTTTGACCTGAGCGAGAGCCTGGTGAGCTACCTCTTCCGACCAACACCGAGCATAGAGTGGTTCCCCATTTTGAAAGTAGCGCCCGTCAGCTAGCGATCCGGCTTTTACAGGCACAAACTTTGCTTCTTCAATCAACTGAGCTGCGATCGCCATTGCCTCTACATCATCACCAGCGTAAAAGATGGCTAGCTCAGAGAAGAGCTCTCCATTGGCTCGAGCCTCTATCTCTTCAAAAAACATCATATTGAACGCCTTAACAACCGCTGTTTGCGGAAGCCTCTTAGCAATGGCTTCGCTTTGGCTTGGTGCGTCAATCTCAATCTCGCCATCACGCAGAGGGTAGTAATTTGAAGCGCTGATGAGTATTTTCCCAGCGAGTGCATCTGCTGGCAATGATATCGTCGCCCAGAAGGGAACAGCTTCTAGAACAACATCTCCGAAAGCGATCGCCTCTTCAGGTGTTCCTGCCTGCGCTCCGTTACCCGCCTTTTCAACCAGTCCGCGTAGACTATCGGGATTTCGCGAGGAAAAGAATACCTTATGCCCCGAATGTGCCCAAAGCCTTCCTAGTGGGCCACCAATCTTCCCGCTGCCAACAATACCAATTTTCATTGTTCTTAATTCTCAATAAATTAGTGGGCAAAAACAATGCCCCAGAGTCACCTCTGGGGAAGAGTTTAACCCGTATTCATCATCAAAGCTTACAAAAGTAGCAAGCACATCTTGAATCAAATAATCAGCATATCCGTGCCTCTTAATCTACCATCAATGTGTAGCTGTTTTTTCCGGTAACGTTTGGGAATGATGTAAACTGTTACTCTGGAACGCGCTCCCAAATTATAAAAGCAGTTTGTTTCTTACCATCCATCAATTCTGGAGCCTGATTCAATACTAGCTTGCCATTCTCAAATTTATAGAAGCGTTCTTGCCTTGTACCAATATAATTCGGAAACAGGCTGACATCAGGCAGATGAACAACTTTATCTGGTTTGACTTCATATTTACCGCAATAGGCAATATATGTTTGTACTGCCTCGGCCTGTTGTTGTAATGTTCCTCCCAAAATGTCTCCTCCATGAAAATTAGGACGTTTGTTTTTTGAAAGGGTTGCACACATATGTCCATCGGGGCTGTAAATAAGGTAGCATGGCATAATGCTGTGGCTGGTATCTTGCAGGATAATACCATAAAAACATTCGCCGTGTCTACATCTAAAGTCAGGATATCTAAGAATTATTTTAGGGTAGCTGAAAGGGTGACAAGTAAGCAAGTTGAAAGACCTACCAGGTAAGGGGGTGAGCTGATATGCCTTAAAAGGAGCTCCTCACTTTGGCGATCGCTCCTTTTTGGATTTGGATCTACGTTTGGGGCTGAAGGTTACACAGATTTCCCCACCTACGCCGCTGTGTCATTGTCAAGTTAACTGAGGATCTGAAGATCTGGAACGATAAAGACTATCTGTTTATGCGGCGTTTCATTATTGCGGTCTGATTTATAACGCCTTATGTGAGTTGGAGGCTGGAATAACGCAATCTCATTCGTAAGGCTAGGCCCTGCTGCTAAAGTGAAGTCTGAAACCCTTAAAATAACCAGGGCATTTTTAACTCACATAAGGCGTACATAATTAATTAATATCCACTGCCTCTAACCAACGGCTGTCCGATTCATCCGTTAATATGTGCATATGACGACACTACGGCAGTTTGGGATACATCTCTATCAACTCTGGCAAACCCGAAAAGTCCATCAACTGTTATCTCTCTAGGAAGAGTATTATAGCTAGGACAATAGCAGAAGTGATCCTTCGCAAATGGGTAATTTCCTAGATCGCAATATCCACCTAAAGCATAGGCCTCTTCATTGTAGGAATAAATCATTCCATACTGAGTTTCATAGTGTGGCAAGTAGATAAATAGCCTTGTTTGACCGCCGTTATTATGTTGCCTTAAAATCTTCTTTTTTTTTCGTGCCTCTATATTAACCCAAGGCAACAATTTGCTATCCAAGGCTGGAATAAATTCACTTATTCTCGCATCTGGATGATTGGTTTCTGCATCTTGGTACTGGAGAGGAACTGGCCCATTTTCCATCCACAGGATTTCCGCTTCCTCTTCACCTAAAACTTGCCAAGATTCTACTTTTACCCCAGCAGGAATAAAGGAGTAACCATGTTGACCTAGTTGCCATTCACCAATTTGGATCTTACCAGAAAGAATAAAAATTTCCAAGTCAGCAGTGAAGATCCCGGATGGCGCTGCAAATTTGGGCGGTAGGATTACTCTGGAAGTAGATGCACCACAGTCATGCCAAGTCAGCAATCTTCGTCTTCCTGGTAGGACTCGATCTGGCATTCCACTGATTCGCCATCCTGGTTCTTCTGGCACCGTATTTGTATTGAAAAATTGATACTGACGCGGCACATACTCTTTCGATATGGCCGTAGACCTTCCTGATAGGTTCAAGCGTCCGCTCCCATCTCCGCCCCAATCCTCTTTTACAGGTGCTACACTTAAAAAATTATCCGTTTGGTCTGTTTGGGCCAAATTCAAACTTCTATTCGCTTCACCCATGATTCTCTATTCTCCTGATTCTGCTTACGGAGTTAATTTTATAGCCTAAAGTGTAACGCCAACGCAATGACGTTGTTTATTTTTGTCCAACTAGGTTCACCAAATTAATTTTATCTGGATCTGACTAATTTTCCTAGTAGTTAGAGAAAACTATAGAATATCTACGCAATAATCTTTTTTGAGCTTCAAAAGTCTAAGCCCTTACCCTGAGAGCTTTGACCTGAGCGAGAGCCTGCTGAGCTACCTCTTCCGACCAGCACCGAGCATAGAGTGGTTCCCCAATTTGAAAGTAGCGCCCGTCAGCGAGCGATCCGGCTTTTACAGGCACAAATCTTGCTTCTTCAATCATCTTCGCGGCGATCGCCATTGCCTCTACATCATCACCAGCGTAAAAGATGGCTAGCTCAGAGAATAGCTCTCCATTGGCTCGAGCCTCTATCTCTTGGAAAAACATCATATTGAACGCCTTAACGACCACTGTTTGCGGAAGTCTCTGAGCAATGGCTTCGCTTTGACTTGGTGCGTCAATCTCAATCTCGCCGTCACGCTGAGGGTCGTAATTTGAAGCGCTGATGAGCATTTTCCCAGCGAGTGCATCTGCCGGCAACGACATCGTGGAAGAAAAGGGAACAGCTTCTAGAACAACATCTGCGAAAGCGATCGCCTCTTCAGGTGTTCCTGCCTGCGATCCGTTACCCGCCTTTTCAACCAGTGCGCGTAGACTATCGGGATTTCGCGAGGAAAAGAATACGTTATGCCCCGACTGTGCCCAGAGCCTTCCTAGTGGGCCGCCAATCTTCCCGCTGCCAACAATACCAATTTTCATAAAAAAGTCCTGTTTATATGATTCTCCTTACGGAGTTAATTTTATAGCCTAAACTGTAACGCCAACGCAATGACGTTGTTTATTTTTGTCCAACTAGCTTTACCAATTTAATTTTATCTGGATGTGACTAATTTTCCTAGCAGTTAGAGAAAACTATAGAATATCTACAGAATTAGATCGTGATTGAGGCAATCGCGATCGCATCTGATGCTACATTACAAAATAAAAGGAGTGATGAAGAGGTGGGACTACCCACTCTCTGATGCTAATACACGGTTTCGGGGGTGTTTTACTGCTTAGTTAAAGATTTTCCTCATCACTAAACCTGGTATGAATTTCCTCAATAGAATTATTCATATTTTCTACGATTTTGGGATAACGTTTCTTCTGAAAAAGGAACCATCCAAACCCAGCCATGAAGTACATTAAGACCAAGTAGGGTAGAATATTTTGAGGAAAGTCTGGAACTGGAAATAGACTACTACCAGGAATTCCAATTATGCCAATAAAGGGAAGGATCATAAAACTAACTGCTAGAATAGCGAATAGCACATCTATTGGTTTCAGTTTATTAAGTTGGAACAAGTAGACTGGTGCTGCAATGGAAACCAAAATGTACATTACCAAAAATCCAAACGAGCAAATGATACCAAAATAATTTTGTAACTCAAACGTATCATAGCCAGATATCTTGAATACGGAGGGGATAATCAAGATAATAAAACCTGATAAAGCGATCGCATTGTGAGGTGTAAGATTAGTATCATGGGTTTTTCCTAAAGAATGGTGAAACCAACCATGAAGCGACATGGACAGAAATATTCGGGATGTGAAATTAATACAACCGCAGATAGCAACGAATAAAGTAAGTAAGAAAGCTATACTAATTAGTACTCCTAAAAAGTCTAATCCGATCTGATGTGCTAGAAAATTTAATGGAGTTTCTATTTTACCTAAATTTTCATTAGTACCGCTAAAACCCAGCACCACAATATAGGTCGTGATCATGTAGAATATAGCACAAAAAATTATGCTTTGCGTCACAGCTCTAGGGATAGTCTTTAGGGGGTTTTTTGCTTCATCACCCAAAGCTGTTGCACTGTCAAAGCCAGCAAAACTGAGGATAACTAGGACAAGTCCCATTGTTATTCCCCCAGGAGTGGCTCCTTGCAAGCTCAATTGATTCCAATCTATCACAAAACCTTTCTTTACTAAGATAATTAAGCACAATAAAAGGATCAACGCGAGGCAGACTCCTTGAACTACTAGGAGAATTTTAGTGAAGCGAATATCCTTAAAAGCTACATAGCAAGCTGCAACAGTAACTAGGATAAATAAGGTCAAAGCATGGGTGGTAAGACCAATATCACCTAATAATTTTTGACTAAAGATGGCAAATGCACACAATCCTACCATTGCTCCAAATAAATAGCCCAGCAGCAAAGCCCAAGCACAAAAAACTCCGACATGAGGACCAAGACCCTTGATAATATATGAATATAGCGAACCAGGAGAAGCGGAACGACAAGCAAATTGGTTAATGTTGAAACTGACAAATAACAGTCCAACCATACCTATGATAAAACTTAACCATGTCCCATTTCCGGCACTAGCAAAAATTAAGCTTAATATAGTTGATGGGATTAGGCTAGGTGACATTAAGACTATAGATTGAGCAATTACTGCCTCATAGGAAAGACAGTGCTTTCTTAAACCATGGGGGCTTCGATTGTTTGGCATTTCTGTTGTCATAAGCCTTTACCCTTACACCGCAATTTACACAAATGATTTAGAGGCGCTATAGCCTTTCTCAGGTAGCTGACGGGTGACAACCCATTCAAAAAGCCTACCAGTGGCCCAATCGTTGCAATTTTATTATAGCCTTAAGTAGTCGGACAAAAGTAAACGACACTGTGTTAATAAATATTAACAAGCCTGAAACCTTTACTGTTCCCCGTTCCCTGTTCCCTGTTCCCTTGTCCTCATAGTTAACTTTATTTTTGTCCGACTACTTAGCATAGAGCGATTTTACTATCTGTTTGGCATGACGAGCAATATGCCTGGAAGTAAAAGTTAACGATTGGGAGCATTAGTTAATACAGTTACTACTGTTACTCAACCTCCGGCTTTCATGAGGCGAGAACACAGGGATGGGATTTTTTTTTGCATCACCAACCTGCTATTGTGGCTGGCGAATCATTCTGACAATAATCGGTATATCACCAACTTGATACTGGCTAATTAACTCAAACCCTTGCTGTTTATAGAATGCTACGTTTTTGGTAAGACATTCCACACAAGCAGGAATACTATCGCGATCGCATTGTCCCAGAACAGGCCGCAATAGGGCTGAACCAAAGCCTTTACGCTGTTGAATTGGCTCCACACCCAGAAACGCCAGATACCAGTGAGGCTGACTAGGATGATCATGCCCCAATCGATCGAACAATTCAAATGCCTCTGCTTGGCGTGACTCAGCGATACCTTCTTGAAATACTTTCCTTAATGGTTCTGCATCCCATTCTATCCCTGGCGGAATCCATTGCACCGCACCCCCATAACCATCAACATAATAAGAAGTCTGGTGGGCCAAGGACTCGTTCATATATGCTCCAAACAGGAGTGGGAAATAAGTGAGATATTGATAGGGGTCAGGATACATCCAGCGGATAATAGGATCGTTGTTAAAGGCTAGAACCATTGCAGCAGTAATATATCTCTGGTCGGAAGCTGATGCAGTTCTGATCTGAATGTCCTTCTGTTTTATTGAAGGATTGGTTTGAGCAGACTTTGTAGCGATGATGCTGTCGTCAATAGGATTTGTGTTCATTTCGGAGGAAGACATAGGCTATTTTCATCATTAGGAATATGGATTAAATAAAGTATAGCAATAAATTTTGCGAGCGCGCTGCAAAAAGGTCTACTTACAGTTTATGCCCTAACCGCCAAGGCGGTTGCTATAATATTATTTGGAGATTTGGAGATTTGTATGAATAGTCAGACACAACGCTGTGCTCTCATTACAGGTGCAAGTAGTGGAATTGGTAAGGCAACAGCATTAGCTTTTGCCGAAGCTGGAATTAATTTAGCGCTGGTAAGCCGCTCGGGCGAAAAACTTGAACAAGTAGCAGAAGCAGCTAGAAAAATTGGTGTAAAGGCTAAAGCTTTTCCCTTAGACTTAGCCAAAATTGACGAAGTGCGAGAACAGATCAGGGCGATCGATACCACTTACAACCCGATCGATATTCTCGTGAATAACGCCGCGATGGGTTATACTGGGTTATTACTAGAAACACCTTTAGCAGACTGGCAAAGAGTTATTGATCTAAATCTCACGAGCGTATTCCAATGTACTCAGGGGATTTTACCAGGTATGCGCGATCGTCGGTCTGGAACAATAATTAATGTTTCTTCGGATTCTGGTAAACAAGTTACTGCTGAATGGGGAGCTTACTGTGTCAGCAAATTTGGGTTGATGGCTCTTTCTCAAACCCTAGCTGTAGAAGAACGTGCGCACAATATTCGCGTCAGTGTAATCTGTCCTGGTGCTGTCAATACACCACTTTGGGATACGGAAACCGTCCAAGCTAACTTTGACCGTTCAGCCATGTTAACCCCAGAAATAGTGGCTCAGTCAATTTTACATATTGCTCAATTGAACGATGCGGCCGTGATTGAGGAACTGATGCTGATGCCCAGGTACTAGGTTCAAACTATTTAAATACGAATGCCATGCGCCACAGTGAGCGTCAGCCGAACGGTTTTTCCTAAACGAAGTACGGGCGTATTGGCATATCTTACGGTCTCGCAGTCAATAACTATCGGTTTTAATTCTCAATAATCCCTGTTCCCTGCCCATGACTTACGTCACGCTACGCTATCACGGACAACTTTTTCAGCCAACCCTAATTAGTAGGCGAAAACACTGCCCCGGAAGCGACTCCGGGGAGCACCTTAACCCCTATTCATCATCAAAGCTTACAAAAGTAGCAAGCACATCTTGAATCAAATAATGAACTAATGCCTCTGCTGTTGGATATTTATAAAACAAAGTTGATGACAATGGGATGCCTATCAAGTTTTGCAAGCGATTTCTTAGCTCTAGGGATGTCATAGAATCCATTCCTAAGTCGAAAAATTCTTGTGATAGGGAGAAAGTCCTATCATGTTTATCTCCCAAAACCTGAGACAATAGAGATTGAATATGAGCAATTAACAGTGCTTTACGTTGCTCTTTCTCAGTTGCCTTTAACTGTTCGACCAAATTGAGTGAAGTTCCTTCTCCCTCTTTCTTTTCGAGAATACCAGCTATCAAAGGTTTATCTTGTGGTTCCCACACCACCTGATCGGCAAAATCTTTGCCAGTGGGCTGCTGAGGTGATGGTTGACCGAGCGAATGGGCAACGCTCTGGGTGCCAGATTGCGTCAGAGGTTGTGTATGTGTCACATCAATCCAGTAGCGCTCTCGCTGCCAAGGATAAGTTGGCACTCCCACTTGGCGGTGGCCATAGTCGCGATGGAAACCGTCCCAATCAATTGCCACACCCTGCACATACAATTGACCTACAGCCTGAAGCACGCCTTGCCAATCGCTTTGCTCTCGCTGTAGCGTCGGCAGCCATGTTCCATACTCAGATGGTAAACAATGACGTGCCATACCCAGCAATATTGGCTGGGGCCCCATCTCCACAAATATCTCTACTCCTTCTCTGTGCAATGTCTCCACACCGTCGGCAAATCTCACTGGTTTAACCACATGATCTACCCAATATTCTGGGTCTGCGGGTAAAACAGGCTCAAAATTGCCCGTGACATTGGAGATAAAATTGACTTTGGGTTGGTGGAATGTCACCTCTTGCACCACCTGGCTAAACTCAGCCAGCATTGGCTTCATTAAAGCTGAATGGAAGGCATGGGAAACCTTTAAGCGCTTAGTTTTAATTCCCTTGTGTTCTAACTCCTGCACTACTCGACGTACCGCTTCCCCTTCCCCAGAAATGACGACGCTTTCAGGCCCGTTGATAGCCGCGATGCTTACTAAGTTCGTATCTTTAATTGCTTCTGCCACTTGTTCAACCGAAGCTAACAGAGATACCATTTCTCCGTTAGATGGCAGTTTTTGCATCAACTGCCCTCTGGCAGCAATCATTTTTAATCCGTCTTCTAAGGAGAAAATCCCCGCTATGCAAGCTGCTACATATTCCCCGACACTATGACCGATGACTACGGTTGGTTCTAAACCCCAAGATTTCCACATAGAGGCTAGGGCGTACTCTAAGGCAAATAGCGCTGGTTGCGTATAAGCGGTTTGCTCTAGGAGAGAACTGTCATCGCTTTGGTACAGAACCGAAAGTAACGATTTTTCCTGCTTCCCAATGGCATTTAAAATTTCCTGACAGCGGTCTAAAGCCTGACGAAAAATTGGTTGTGTTTCGTATAGCTCCCGTCCCATACCTACATACTGGGAACCTTGACCTGTGAATAGAAAAGCGATTTGAGTTTGACTTTCGCTCTTGCTACCTTTAAACAGATTGGTGTTTTCTGCTCCTGCTAAATCAGCTAATAATTTTTCCCGTGCTTGAGAAACTGAGTCAGCAACCACAGCTAAACGTTCGTGGAAATGAGTCCGCCGAGTATTAGTTGTGTAACAGACATCAGCCCACTCTAAGTTGGGATGGGTAGCTAAGTGCTTCTCGTAGTTACGAACCATCTGTTCGAGTGCGGGTTTAGTTTTGGCACTAAGAGTGAGCAGGTGTAGGGGGCGCTTCCAAGTTTCTGCCTCACTTTTTGCTGCTACTGGTGGTGCTTCTGAAAGAACAGCATGGACATTGATGCCCGTAAAACCAAAGGAACTAACTCCAGCAAACCTAGTTTTATCTGTTGCTGGCCAGGGTATCTGTTCACTTGCCACTTTTATTGGCATCTCATCCCAAGCAATATAAGGGCTAGGCTCCTTGAAGTGTAGGTGTTGTGGAATCATCTCATTTTGTAACGAGAGAACGATTTTGATCAAACCTGCTACGCCAGCGGCTCCTTCCAAGTGTCCGATATTAGTTTTCGCAGAACCTAAGATCAAAGGTTCTTCTCGTTGGCGAAAGACCTTTATCAAAGCATTTGCTTCAATTGGGTCTCCCAGAGAAGTACCTGTACCATGAGCCTCAATATAATTGACATCTTTGGGCTTAATACCTGCATTGGCAAGCGCTCTGCGAATCACATTTTGCTGAGAAGAACCGCTGGGTACAGTGAGCCCGCTGGTTCGTCCATCTTGCCCATGAGCCGTGCCTCTAATTAAGGCCAGAATATTGTCACCATCAGCTACTGCATCTGAAAGACGTTTGAGAACGATGATGCCACAACCTTCGCCGCGAGCATAACCATTTGCTCCTGCCGCAAAAGTTTTGCAACGACCATCTGGAGACAGCATTCGGGATTTGCAAAGGTTGAGCCAATATTCCGGCGAGACATATCGCTGTACGCCTCCAGCCAGTGCCATGTTGCAATCTCCCCTTCGCAAATTGACAACTGCTAAGTGAATTGCAGCCAATGAAGAAGCACAGCCGGTATCAACGGCGAGACAAGGACCTGTAAAGTCGAAGAAGTAAGAAAGGCGACCTGCCACTGGGCTATAGGCGTTCCCCGATCCTATGTAGAAATCTGTTTCTACAGGGTCTTGTTTGACAAGTTGCCAAACGTAGTCATTGGCACATATCCCAATAAAAACACCTGTCTGGCTGCCTGCCAATTTTTCGGGGACAAATCCAGCGTTTTCTAAGGCTTCCCAAGCTACTTCCATCACCAGTCTATGCTGGGGATCTAAACTTGCTGCTTCTCTGGCGGAAATCCCGAAAAAACTAGCATCAAAATCTTTGGGAGATTGGTTGAGAAATCCTGCACGCCGCATATACACCTTGCCTGGCATATCTGGATCTGGATCGTAATAGGGATCTAGATATGAATGATGACCCTTTGGGGCTTCTCGAATGGCATCTACACCATTGGAAAGTAATTCCCAAAATGCTTCAGGATTATCGGCTTCTGCCAACCGACAACTCATACCAACAATGGCGATCGGTTCGCGTTCTTTCTGCTTTAATCGCTCAACTTCAGCTTGTAAATCGGCTATTTTTTGCGACGCTACCTTCATCAATTGAACATAGCGTTGTTCATTACTTTCACTCATCTGATTAACCCCATTATATGTTGCCTAATTCTTCTGCATTCATTGAATTGATCTGAACATAGCGCTGTTCATTATTTTCAATCATCTAGATACTCATCTAAACGATGAGTATCTAGATTTGGGTTCATCTAGTTAACCCATTGCATACCTAATTGTTCTGCAAATTGTCTTGCAATTTCATCGGCATCATCATTTTCCTCTAGGGGTTGGAATGTAAGGGCTTTACTATTTATTTGGAAAGACTGCTCGGAGACATCTACATCCTCATCTTCATCAGCCTCTTCTATGAACTCCGCCATCAGATAATCAACCAACTTTTTAACAGTTGGATAATCAAAAGTTAGCGTAGCGGGCAAACGACAGCCTAAGCTATTTTGCAAATTGTTTCTCAATTCTACAGATGTCAGAGAACTCATTCCTAAGTCAAAAAACCCTTCCGAAACAGAGAATACGCGATCTTTCTGGTAGCCCAAGACTTTGGATACTTGAGATTGGATGTGAGCCACTAAAAGTGCCTGGCGTTGCTCTTTTTCAGCAGCCTTTACCGTTTCCAGGAAGTTAGGTGCAGTTTTTTGTTGCTCTTTCTTTTGGTCGGTAGTTTTTCGGAGGTCAGTGAAGAACGCACTTTCTACCGTATATTTCGACCAGTTTATTGGCATCGCGCCCACTTGTGGTGCTTTGGCGGTGAACAAGTTAGCAAATAGATGCGCTCCTTGACTCGGCGAAATCATTCCAAAACCTATTGCCTCCCAACGACTTTGAATATTTGCATCCAATCGAGTTGCCATCCCAGAAGTAGCCCAAGGGCCCCAGTTGATGCTGACAGCGGGTAATCCCAATGCGTGTCGGTGATGGCAGAGTGCATCCATAAAGGCATTGGCCGCAGAATAATTTCCTTGACCTAGCGCACCTATAACTGAGGTCATAGAGGAAAAGCAAACAAAGAAATCCAATGGCATTTCTTTGGTCAGTTTGTGCAAGTTCCAAGTACCTTGAACCTTGGGAGCCATGACTTTTGAGAATCGCTGCCGGTTTTGATCCCTGACCATCCCATCATCTAAAACACCTGCGACGTGAACTACTCCTCGTAAGGGGATATCGGTTGCGGCAGTTAGCGTTGCTACACTATCGGGTTGAGAAATGTCAGTTTTGACAATCTTCACCAACGCCCCTTTGTCTTCTAACTCCTTGACTCCTGCTTGTGCTTCTGGGGATACTGCTCCTTGTCGTCCCACTAGCAGTAGGTGGCGTGCGCCTTGTTCCACAAGGTAATTTGCCACTTGCAGTCCTAATGATCCTAAGCCACCAGTTATTAAGTAACTGCCTGATGAATCAATTTTTGCTAGGTGGGTGATAGTTTTAGCATCAGCACGTTTCAATCGAGCGACATAACGCTTTCCATCTCGAAAAGCTACTTGCTCTTCTTGCTCTGGGAAGAGGATTTCTTTGAGCAGGATTTCGCTCTCATTAACTTGGTGCGAGGAAAGATCGATACAGACGGTTTCTAGTTCGGGATGTTCTAAAACAATGACGCGGGCTAAGCCCCACAATGGCGATTGTTCTACTTGTAAGGGGGATTTTGTCACTGCTTGGGCATTACGAGTTACCAAGGATAAACGAGGCATCTTTTTGCCCCAATGATGGGGAGGAATTGCAGATAATGCTTGAACCAAATACAACAGACTAGAACATAGATCCAGTGCTGTTGTTGGCACATCTGATATCTCCAGCTTGCGATCGAGACCCCATAAGTAAACTATCCCACGGCAGACTGACTGCTCTTTCTTGACTATTGCGGAAAGTAGGTTCTGGAAGTCTTTTGGTTCGGAGGGGTTGATTTGATAGCGATCGCCATCTAATAATGAAAAAGACGCTCCTTGTGAAATTAAAATACAGCGATCGCCCTGTTTTTTGAGAAGGTCAGCTAAGGAGTTGCTTACTTCTCCCCCATCGCTGAAAATCAGCCAACTGCCTGCTTTAGAGGTTTTGTTATTCGTCTTAGCAAATGACGAGCTTTCTGCCAAGACACGCGGTTTTACTTCCCAACCAATTCTGTATAACCAATCATCTGTTTGATTGGCTAGCAGCGCAGTTTGATTAGCACGCCGCACCTGTAAATTAATCAGATCGGCTACTGCTATTCCATTCTCATCAACCAAATGTAAATCGAAAGCAGTCAGCAAACCAGAGTTGCCCTGATTTGATGATTGATGAACGTGACACCAAATGCTTGTACTAGGCTGCTTGAAGAAATTTAGACGCTCTAAACCGACTAGAAAATAAGTCTTGGTATCGCTATCAGGGCCATCTTCAAGAGCCGCCGCCAAAAGCTGCAAGCAACCATCCAACAGCAGCGGATGTAAGCTGTCATTTACACCACTCTCTACCATTTCAGGTAATTTAATCTTACCGAGGACTTCTGGTGAGTCACCCTGAGAACGCCACAATTTCTCAATTACTTGGAAGTTCGGGCCGTACTCTACTCCCAAATCGCTGAATTTTTGGTAATAGCCCTTGATTTCAATCTCTTGGTTAACTTTTTGCTGAACACCAGCCAAATCTAGCGGCGCTTTTGCCACCGGAGCTTTGGTACTCAAAAGATAACCTTGGGAATGGCGAGTCCATGTTTCATTCTCATCAACATTATCTGAGTTTTTGCGGCTGAAAATCCCAAATTCATACCCGGATTCGTTGGGTGTTAATACTAATTGAACCGAGACTGTTTCTTCAGGATTCAAAACTAGCGACTGCTCAATCAGAAATTCTTCAACTACTAATTGTGGATGATTCTCCAGCGACCCTGCTCCGAAGATTTGCGCTCCTGCTGCTAACGCTATCTCCACATAAGCAGCGGTGGGGAAAATGACTTTCTCATAGAGAGCATGATCCGCTAAATATGCAGGGAAATCTGAGCTGAGTTGACTTTCAAAAACTATTTGTTGATTTTTCAGCGCTGCACTCCGAATTCGTTGACCCAGTAGAGGATGATGCCCGTTCTGCATTCCCGATTCCGTCTGTGGTTGTCTTTGTGCAGCATCAATCCAGTAGCGCTCTCGCTGCCAAGGATAAGTTGGTACTCCCACTGGGCGGTGGCTAGAGTCGCGGTGGAAGCTCTCCCAATCTATCGCCACACCCCGTACATACAATTGACCCAATGCCTGAAGCAGTCCTTGCCAATCGCTTTGCTCTAGCTGTAGCGTCGGCAGCCAGGTTCCATACCCTAATGGCAAGCACTGACGACCCATCCCCAGCAATATTGGCTGAGGCCCCATCTCCACAAATATCTCTACTCCTTCTCTGTGTAATGTCTCAATTCCAGAGGCAAATTTCACTGGTTTGAGGACGTGATCTACCCAATATTCCGGGTTTGTGGGTAAAACGCGCTCAAAATTGCCCGTGACATTGGAGATAAAGTTGAGTTTTGGTTGGTGGAATGTTACCTCTTGCACTACTTGGCGAAAATCTGCCAGCATTGGCTCCATCAATGCTGAATGGAAGGCATGGGAAACTTTTAATCGCTTAGTTTTAATTCCCTTGCTTTCTAATTCCTGCACTACCCGACGTACTGCTTCCCCTGCACCAGAAATGACGACGCTTTCAGGCCCGTTGATGGCTGCGATGCTTACTGAGTCAAGTCCTTGCAGTGCTTCTACTACTTGTTCAACAGAAGCTAATAGGGATACCATTTCGCCGTTGGATGGCAGTTTTTGCATTAAACTGCCTCTGGCTGAAATCATTTTCAAGCCGTCTTCTAAGGAGAAAATCCCTGCTACACAAGCCGCGACATATTCCCCAACGCTGTGACCGATGACTGCGCTTGGTTCAATACCCCAGGATTTCCATAATTCGGCTAGGGCGTACTCTATAGCAAACAAGGCTGGTTGGGTGTAGGCAGTTTGCTCTAAAAGGGAATTGTCATCATTTTGGTAGAGGATGGAGAGTAGCGATCGCTCCTGATTGCCGATGGTATTTAAAATTTCCTGAGAGCGCTCTAGGGATTTCCGAAATGTTGGTTGTGTTTCGTATAGCTTCCGTCCCATCCCTAGATACTGGGAACCTTGACCTGTGAATAGAAAGGCAATTTGAGGTTGACTTTCGCTCTTGCTGCCTCCGTACAGATGAGTGGTTTCCGCTCCTGCCAGATGAGCTAATAATTTTTCCTGTGCTTGAGAAACTGAGTCGGCAACCACAGCTAAGCGTTCGTGGAAATGAGTGCGCCGAGTATTAGTTGTGTAACAGACATCAGCCCACTCTAAGTTGGGATGAGTGGAAGCGTGTTCTGAGTAGTTGCGAACCATCTGTTCGAGTGCGGGTTTGGTTTTGGCACTGAGGGTGAGCAGATGTTGGGGGCGCAGGGCTGTTTCTCCCTCGCTTTTTGCTGCAACTGGCGGTGCTTCGGAAAGGACTATATGAGCATTAGTGCCACTAAACCCAAAGGAGCTGATTCCAGCAATTCGTTGTTTATTGACTGTTGACCAAGGAGTTAATTCAGTGGGCACTTTGATCGGTAGTTGCTCCCAAGCAATGTAAGGGTTCGGTTTCTCAAAGTGCAGGTGAGGCGGAATCTCTTTGTGTTGTAGGGAGAGAACAACTTTGATCAGACCTGCTATACCAGCCGCTGCTTCTGGGTGTCCGATATTAGTTTTAACGGAGCCTACAATCAAGGGTTCTTCCCGATCGCTAAAGAGGCTACCCAAAGCATTTGCTTCAATTGGATCTCCCAAGGAAGTACCCGTACCATGCGCTTCAATATAGCTAACTTCCTTCGGCTTAACACCGGCATTTTTCAATGCCTGACGAACTACTGCTTCCTGAGAAGGGCCGCTAGGTACGGTGAGGCCGCCACTTGCCCCATCCTGATTGAGGGCGGAACCTCGAATTAATGCTAAAACGTTGTCTCCATCGCGGATGGCTTGACTAAGGCGCTTCAAAACAACAACACCACAACCTTCACTGCGGACATACCCATTTGCACTCTGATCAAAGGTTTTACAACGACCATCGGGAGCAAGCATCCGGGCTTTTGTGAAATTGATGCTGAGGCTTGGTCCTAGCAGCAAGTTCACACCTCCGACTAAAGCTAGGTCGGATTCTTTGTTACGCAAGCTGTTTGCAGCTAGATGCACCGCCACGAGGGAGGAAGAACAAGCTGTATCTACTACCATGCTTGCTCCTTTCAGTCCCAAACTATAAGACAAGCGTCCTGCTGCTGGACTCAAAAGGGTTCCTGTGCCTAAGTGAGCGTCGATTTGCGATCGCGCTTCTGAAAGGCGCATAGCATAGTCAAAGGTACTAATGGCGATAAATACGCCAGTGGGAGTGCCAAATAGCTTTTCTGATGACTGACCGCCATTTTCTAAGGCCTCAAAACTTACTTCTAGCAGTAGCCGCTGCTGCGGATCAAGAGACATTGCTTCGCGAGGCGAGATCCCAAAGAAGTGAGCGTCAAACTTATCCACTTCCGATAAAAAGCCACCATAACGGCTAGACATCTTTCCTGGCGCATCTGGATTGGGATCGTAACAGGCATCAATCTTCCATCGGTTAGCAGGTACTTCCTGAATTGCATCCACACCATTCGAGAGCAAATGCCAAAAAGAATCTATATCTTTTGCACCAGGAAAACGGCAACTCATGCCAATGATGGCAATCGGTTCTTCTTTTGCTTGCTGAACTGCTTCTAGTTTGGTACGTGCTTCTTCTAGGGCGTTGAGCAACTGTACTGTTGTTGGTTTGGCGGGAGTTTGTGTCATGTTAAATATTACCTAGTAGTTTATTGAGTTCTTCGTACTTGCTGGCAAGTAAAATGTCCGCTTCCTCTTCTGGAAGTTCTTCAAATACTTGGGTTGATGTCGTTTGGTCTTCTGTTTGCTGGACACTCATATCCTCTAGAACTAGAACCTCTTGTAGCAGGTAATTCACCAACGCTTCTAAGGTTGGATAGTCAAAGAGTAGAGTTGAGCGCAAAGAATGTTCGACACTTTTTTCCAGATAGTTTCTCAATTCCACCGCCATTAGGGAGTCAAGCCCTAAGTCGAATAAAGACTGGCGCGGCTCAATCCTGGTACTGGCATTTAATCCGATTACATTTCTAATGGTGGAACGAACATGATCCATCAAAATTGTTCGGCGCTCGTTAGCCAGAGTAGCTTTTAGTTGGGAAACTAAAGCTGGTCGTTCTTCAGATGGTGTAACAGTTGTCTGGAAGTTTTCATAGAATGGCGTAATTTTTGGTAGTCGTTCCAAAAATTTCGACCAGTTCATAGGCAGTACCCCGACTTGATCGCAGTCTTCGTTTTTGACCAAGTAGTTTAATGCTTGCAAGCCTTGTTCAGTTGGAATAATACCCCAACCTTGGGCTTTCAAACGACTAGCAAAAGCTGCTGCCATTCCTACCTCACCCCAAGGCCCCCAATTTATGGTTAAACTTGGTAAACCTTGCGATCGCCGATAATGAGCTAAACCATCAAGGAAGGCATTAGCTGCGGCATAGTTGCTTTGACCTGCATTCCCCAACAAAGAGGCAGCGGAGGAAAAACATACAAAGAAGTCCAAGAATAAATCTTGAGTCAAGGTATGCAAGTTCCAAGTTCCTTGTACTTTGGATGCCATGACTTTTTTGAAGCGAGTAGGTGTTTGCTCCTTCAACAAACCATCATCTAAAACACCTGCGGTATGAACAATTCCACGTAAATTAGGGCATTCACTCAGTATTTTTTGGACATCCTCCTGATTAGAAATATCGGCATTAATTACCGAGACTTTAGCACCTGCCTGCTCTAATTTTCTGATAGCTTCATTTGCTGCCTGTTTGACACTGCTTCGTCCTGTCAGAACTAGATGTTTAGCACCTTGTTCTACCAGCCACTCAGCCACCTTTAATCCTAATGCTCCCAATCCTCCCGCAATTAGGTAACTGCTGTCTGGGCGAACCCTTACATTTTCTGGAGTCTGAAAACTTAACACCACTTTACCAATGTGCTTAGCTTGCTGCATATAGCGGAAAGCATTTACAAATTCGGTAATTGGGAAAACTTTGGCCGGTAATGGTTTGAGCTTGCCTTCCTTAAAGATAGTCATCAATTCCAGAAACATTGAAGAAATTTGGGCCCCATCCATCTCTCCTAAATCAAAGGGGAAATAAGTAGCATCAGGGCGCTGTGATTGCAATTTCTCCTCATCCCAAATGCCAAGTTTACCGATTTCTACAAAGCGCCCTCCTTGGGTAAGTACGTCAAAGCTCCGATCGATAAACTTGCCAGTTAGACTGTTGAGGATGACATTCACGCCTTTTCCATTGGTGTCAGTCATTATCTGTTCGGCAAAATCAAGGTTGCGCGAGCTGTATATATGTTTAACACCAAGGGACTTTAAAAAATCCCACTTGGGCGGGCTAGCCGTCGCAAAAATTTCTGCTCCTTTCAGCTTGGCTAATTGAACAGCCGCTTGACCTACACCTCCAGCCGCATTATGAATCAATACTCGATCATTTGGGCCAATTTGAGCGCATTTGACTAGGCCGTAATAGGCTGTCAAAAAAGTAACAGGAATCGTTGCTGCTTCTTCAAAACTGAGTTCGGATGGTTTAGGAACTACCAATTTTGCTTTAGCCTTAACCGTAGTTGCCAAACTACCTGATGTGTAGGCAATGACGGCATCGCCTACTTTAAAGTCAGACGACTGTTTGCCAACGCGCTCGATCGTGCCTGCACATTCAAAGCCGAACAATATATCGCTGGCTGTTGCAGCAATACCTAAAGACTCCTCAACTTCGCGCATCATGCCTAACGCACGCAGCACATCTCTAAAATTAAGTCCACTCGCCCGAACTTTGATCTCGACTTCATCAGGTGCCAACGTTGGGGCAGAAGCGGGAACCAAAGTCAAGTTGTCGAGCGTGCCGTAGCTGGTCAGTTTCAACGCTACAGGAGCAATGCTTGGTGCCTGTGTGGGGTGGAAAGACTCTAATCTAGCTACATAGCGTGTCCCGTTTCGATAAGCAATTTGGTCTTCTAGATCAGGTGCGAGTAGTTCTTGGAGTAAAGACTTAACCGTTTCAACCGTTTCATCGGAGTGACGATCGGATGGTAAGTCTAAACAGGTGGTGGAAAATTCGGGGTGTTCTAGAGATAGCGTTTTACCTAGTCCCCAGATCGGTGTTTGCCAGAAAGCAACTGTATCATCCTTGAGCGCCGACTGTGCCCCTTGCGTAACCAACCACAATCGAGGGGAAGTCTTTGCTGAAGTCAGAGATTGAACTAGATGCAATACTTGCTCGCAGCTTGAATCGCAGGAGTCATTTTCATCAAGGCTCCAAAGGTAGACTACGCCTTGATAGGATTTACTCGCCAACAATTGCTGCCAGTCGGTTGGGTCTGTCCAGTTAATAGCATATTGCTCTGGCTTGGAGTTCCCATCAGTTGTTTTGGCATAGACGAGGTGCGATCGCTGTCCGCTTCCCTTCAACAAGTCAGCTAAGGTTTCGGCTACACCAGTGCGATCTGCCAAAATTAACCAATCGCCTTTGTTTGTTGCGCTTGCAGTTCCCGCTGTTTTTTTGACTTCTTTCCAAGCAACTTGCACAAGCCAATCTTTCCAGGGTTGCTTCTGCTGTAATGCTTGCAACCGAGCCTTTTTCAGTTGCAGACCGATCGCTTCGGCATAAACTTGACCATCTTTTCCAATTAACTGCAAGTCTGCCTTCAGGGTTTCTTGACCGGGCTGACCGTGAAGTTTAACGTAACTAAAAATTTCTTTGCTAGGATGCTGCCAAAAGGTGAAATGTGGGTAGCCGACTGGTAAATAAGTTTCGGCAAAGTCGGCAGGCATAGCTGCTAAAATTACTTGGAAACATCCATCCAAAAGCGCTGGATGCCAATGATAGGGATGGTTGACCAGGTTTTTAGCTAACTGAACTTGTCCGAGGGCTTCTCCCTCAGAACGCCACAAGCGGCGCAAACTTTGGAAGCTACCTTCATAGACCATTCCTCGAACGGCAACTTGCTGATAGAAAGCTTTGATGTCTTTATGTTCTTGGAGATGAGCTTCTAAAGCAGTTAAATTTGTATTTGGTTCAAGATTTGCTCTCTCTTTACCTACATTAATCTTTCCGGCTGCGTAGCGCGTCCAAGTCGGTTCTTCGTTAATGAAGACCAAACTAAAAATTTGCCATGAATAGCCTTCGAGATCGGGGGTTAAGACCAGTTGCAATGTTTGAGGTTCTTCTAGCTTGAGAGCTTTTTCAATTGCCACATCCTCAAAAGTTATGGGGCGGTCTCCAAAAAGTTGATTTACCGCTGCCAAAACCATCTCAAAGTAGGCGGAAGCCGGCATAATTGCTTGACCGAAAGCACGATGTTCTGCTAAGTAGGGCAGATCGTCGGTAGAAAGGTAAGCCTCAAACTGAACTTCTCCTTGTTTGAGTACGGATGAATAAATCCTCTCTTGTAGTAAGGGATGTGCACAGATTTCACTGCTCTTTCTGGCAATACGTTCTTGTCTGACATCAACCCAACAGCGCTCTTTTTGAAAGGGATAAGTTGGTAACACCACTTTTCGACGGTGTTGGTCTTGGAAAAACTCTTTCCAATTGATATTGACACCGCGAACATACAATTGAGCTAAACTTTCCACTACAGTGGATGATTCTGTCTCAGGACGGATACTAGGTAGCCATGTCAGGCGTTTTTCCTCATCAACCAAGCAACTAGCTCCCATACCTAAGAGAATTGGTTTGGGGCCAATTTCTACAAAGCATTCTATCCCCATCTTTTGTAGGGTATTCATGCCATCGGCAAATCTCACGGCCTGACTAATATGGCGAGTCCAATAATCAGAGGTTGCTACATCGTCCGTTACTCGATCGCCTGTGATATTAGATATCAGGGGTATTGTGGGTACAGAGTATGTCACCTGTGCAGCGACTTCAGCAAAGGGCTTTAATACTGGCTCCATTAGCGGTGAATGGAACGCATGAGAAACTGTTAGCTCATGGGTTTTGATCTGCTTGGTTTTCAGCTCGGCGACGATCGCATCTATGGCCTTACTATGACCGGAGATGACTATGCTCTGCGGGCCATTGACTGCGGCTACAGACACCTGTGTACCGTAGGGCGCGATCGCTAGATTTATGAGGTCTTCGCTTGCCATAACGCTGACCATTTTGCCATGCACTTCGTGGGGCAATTGCTGTATTAGTTGTCCGCGAGTTGCAATCAGCTTTAAGCCATCTTCTAAGCTAAACACCCCTGCCACGCAAGCCGCGACATACTCGCCTACACTATGTCCGATCACAACATCAGGTACGATGCCCCAGGATTTCCACAACTGGAAGAGAGCGTATTCAAAGGCAAATATCGCGGGTTGTGTATAGACTGTGAGATCGATGATGTTTTCTGGTCGATCGGGATAAAGTATTGACGCAATGGGTCGGTCTAAATAAGAACGCAGAATTTCATCGCATTGCTGCAACGCTTGGCGAAAAGTAGGTTGCGTTTCATAAAGTTCGCGTCCCATGTCAACGTATTGGGAACCTTGTCCAGTAAACAAGAAAGCGATTTTAGGCGTTCCTTGGTAAGTATCACCTTGGATCGTGCCTGTAATTTGTTTACCCTTGATAAAAGCATCAAGCTGTTGGGATATATTTGCTTTCGAGTTAGCCACAATAGCTAACCGATTGGCAAAATGGGTGCGTCCAGCGGCGGCTGTATAGCAAATATTTGCTATAGAATCCTCTGTCTTGTCCAAGAAAGTTAAATAACGATGGACGAGATCGGTGAGAGCTTTTTCGCTCTTACCAGATAAAGTAAGTAGATGGTATAAAGGTTCAATTCCCTCGCCAGAAGACTCAACTTGCGGTAGCTGTGGGGCTGCTTCAACAATTACATGGGCATTGGTTCCACTCATACCAAATGCACTTAGGCCTGCCAGTTTTGGTTCATGTTCTGGCCAAGGCATCAGTTCATTTGCTACAGTAATTGGCAATTTCTGCCAAGGAATACGCGGATTAGGTCTATCAAAATGTAAGTTGGGGGGAATCTGGTCATGCTGAAGTGAAAGTACAACTTTCATTAAACTAGCTACACCTGCGGCTGCCCCTAAATGCCCCATATTGGTCTTCATCGATCCAATTACTAATGGATCTTGACGATCTTTACCTAATACTTTTGCTAAGGCTATAACTTCAATTGGGTCGCCTAAAGGCGTTCCGGTTCCGTGTGTCTCCACAAATTGCACCTGATGCGGCTCAATGTGCGCGTTTTCTACGGCTTGGCGCAGCATTGCTTCCTGTGCGGCACTAGCAGGTGTTGTCAGGGTTAAACTGTAACCATCGTGATTGATTGCTGTACTTCTGATCGTGGCCAAGATCGGATCGCGATCGCGAATAGCATCGGAGAGACGTTTGAGAATAACAACACCACAGCCCTCTCCTTGTACGAATCCATCTACTGAATCCGAGAAGGTTTTGCAGCGACCATCTTTGGCTAAAACCTTCATTTGGCAGAAGCCAACTGTTAGTTTCGGAGAGAGTAGCAGACTGACACCACCAGCTATAGCCAGATTGCACTCGCGATCGTGCAGGGATTGACAGGCCAAATGGACGGAAACTAATGCTGAGGAACAAGCTGTATCAATTTGCATTGTTGGCCCATGCAAGTCCAATACATAGGCAATTCGCCCTGCTGATAAACTTCGTAAATTGCTCAATGTAGGGTAAGCATTGATTTCACTAGGATTCACCATATAAAAGCGTTCTGCCGAGTAATCATCCCAGTGAATACCGACAAATACACCTGTCTGGCTACCCGCCAAAGATGTAGGTGCAATTCCCGCGTTTTCGAGAGCTTCCCAACTTACTTCTAGAAGCAAGCGTTGTTGTGGATCTAAGTTCGCCGCTTCTCGCGATGCCATCCGAAAAAATTCGGCATCAAACTGTTCTATCTCATTTGTATCTAAGAAAGCCGCAGAACGCACATAAAACTTGCCCGGTGCAGGAGTAGGGTCATAGTATCTCTCTAGATCCCAGCGAGAAGAGGGAATATCTGTTACAGCATTTACGCCATTACGCAACAGTTCCCAGAATGCTTCTGGAGTGTCGGCATTTCCTGGGAAACGGCATCCCATCCCAACGATCGCGATTGGTTCCTTCTGAGGATTTTCGATATCAGAATCATGGTTAGGATGAGTGATTTTGTTCATGATTGATTTTTTTGAGAAGGGTTAAGATTATTGCAAATTAGGATAGACACGAACGGTCAGAAAATTCCAATGTGGAGTTGGAGTCAATTACAAAGAAATGAACGATTAAATCCTATGTTTACTTTTGTCTCAGGGAATAATACCTTCTTCCTTCATACCTGTGACGCCAATTTACCAAGTATATAAGCTTTGATATGGTCAATCGTTTCAAAGTTTTTTAATACGAGTTCTTCAGGCTCCCAAAAAATTCCAAATTCTTCTTCGACAAAGCGAACCAACCGAAAGAGATCCATTGAGTCCACTATCCGTTGCTCTACGATCTTTAAACTATTAGTTAGAACCAAGTTAGGTTGGTCGTATGCCAACTCTTGAGTGATATACTCTTTGAGCATTTGTTCGATCTTTTCTTCTGTCATTGTATTGTTTCCTGTTATTGCTGTGTTTCTTGAGATAACTGAACTTTGTCTATTTTACCAGTTGAAGTGTGGGGCAAGGAACTACGGAACTCAAACAAATCGGGAACCATATATTTGGGAAGCCGATCTGCACAAAACAATTTTAAAGCCTGTATTGAGACATCAGGCACTTCCGAAGGTATTGCTCCTGTGAGATCGTTACTACTACGTGGCACCACAACAGCTTTGATCCGATTACCGATTTCATGATCGGGAATGGGAATTACTGCGGCTTCTTCCACTTGAGGATGGCTGTACAAAATGCTCTCTATCTCACCCAATTCAATGCGATAGCCCCGACTCTTAATCATATGATCGCGACGACCTAAAAAGATATAATTGCCATCCGGGGCTTCTTTGACAAGATCCCCCGTGTGGTAAATCATCTCAGATCCCAAGCTACGATGCAAAGTAAAGGGAACTCGGACTTGAGCACTCTTTTCAGGCAAATCCCAATAACCTGTCATCAACCCAGGGCCACGCACGCAAAGCTCACCCACCTCACCTTTAGCTACCAATTCATTACTTGTACTCAAGACAAAAACTTCAGTATTAGCGCAGGCTTTGCCAAGTGGAAGTGATTCGGTTAGTTCTATATCAAGTGGTGAAACTTGGTAATAGGTGCAGACATTCGTTTCAGTGGGGCCATAGAGGTTGTAATAGGAGGCCTGGGGAATATGCACCATCAACTGACGCAAATATTTGATGGGGAAAACTTCACCCGCAAACAAAATGGTTCTTAAAGCGGGGAAGGTATGTTGCTCTAATCGACCATATAAGACCAAACTTGTGAGAATAGAGGGGACTGAATACCAGATCGAAATTCTTTCTTGGGCTATGAATTTAGCCAGATTAATTGGAAAGACCGATAAAGCGGCTGAGAGTAAAATTGTCGTGCCCCCAGCTTTGATAGTTGTAAAGATATCAAAGATGGAAAGATCGAAATGAAACGGCGCATGATTGGAAACACGGTCTTCTGCTGTTACCTGAAATGTGTCATAGGCCCAATTCACAAAGGTAAGAGACGCTCGGTGGCTAATCATCACCCCTTTCGGAGTTCCTGTCGAGCCAGATGTATAAAGGATATAAGCCAAATCGTTTTCAGTCAGATTTGGTTCTGGGGGTGGACTGTAAGAAGCTTGTAAAACCTCTGACCATCTGACAATTTTTCCCAACCACTGCGTTGCTCGATCGTCCTCATCTGTCAGAATCACACTGTTGAGACTCTGCAACTCTTCTAGGGAGTTGGTTCCTAAAGCATCTATTCTTTGCTGTGTCGAAATCAGGAACTTGATCTGACAGTTGTTAATGATAAAGGTAATCCGCTTTATTGGAGCGTAAGGGTCTAGAGGTACATAGGTGGCACCGGCTTTTAATATGCCAAAGATAGCAATAACAGCTTCAATTGACTTATCGAGGTAAATGCCAACTCGGTCTCTCCGTTCTATACCTGCATCTATCAAGGTATGTGCCAGTTGGTTACTTTTCTCGTCCAACTGACGATACGTGATCGTGTGTTCTTGCTGCTGTACAGCAACGTGATCGCTACGGGTTCGAGCGCTACTTGTTAACAGATGTTGCAGTAGATATGGCATGATGACCTTGCTTTACAATCCCAAGAATTTAGCAATGACGACTCGTTGAATTTCAGAGGTACCAGAGTAAAATTTACTGCCAATAGCATCTCGCAGCTCTCGCTCTAACTCTGTATTTGTTAAATAACCATAGCCACCGTGAACCTCGATTGCTTCCATACAACACTGAACCCAAGCTTCGCTAATGTACAAGTTAGCCATGGAGGCTTCCATCAGAGCCATTTGCTTATTTTGTTTCATCCAAGCAACTTTATATAAGTATGACTTGGCATTCTCCAACCGCAGTTTCATCTCCACTAACTTGTTGGCAACTAATTGAAATTTTCCAATCGCTTGACCAAATTGCTTGTGGCTTCTAGCGTAACGAATAGACTGCTCCAACAATCTTTCTATTGTTCCCACAGCAGAGGCTAGAATAAATCCCCGCTCCCACTCCATGCTATGATTGAATATGGCTAGCCCTGTCCCTTCTTCACCTAAGCGATTAGCGGCAGGTACCTCACAATTTTCTAACCTGAGTTCTGGTACTTCTGCTGTACGCATTCCCATTTTAGATATAGGCTCTGAAAGGATGAGACCAGGTGTATCTTTTTCGATAATAAAAGTCGTCAAACCCTCTTTCCCAAGAGCTGGGTCTACAGTAGCAAAAATGATGAAAAGGTCTGCAATGGTTCCATTGGTTACATAGTGTTTGTATCCGTTGAGAATGTATTTATCTCCATCTTTTTGAGCCGTTGTCTTGAGACTATAGATATCAGACCCCGCTTGTGGTTCGGTAGCTGCGTGGGACGCAATCCACCCTTCCCGACAAAGCAAGGGCAAATATTTTTCCTTTTGTTCTTCCGTCCCGAAGGTCAGCAGGGGCATTTCGCAAGCCCAGATATGGGCACTCATAGCAAATATCAGTCCGTTATCCTTGCAACCGTATCCTAATCCTTGCAAAGCATAGGCGGTAGTGAGAATATCTAGTTCCTGTCCGCCATAACGTGCAGGGATAGGCCATCCATGAACACCAAACTCACAGCACTTTTTCCACGCATCATGATTAAAGATTTCCTCTTTGTCCTGTTTAATCAGGTCGGAGATCAATGACTGTTGGGCAAATTGAATCACCTTTTTTTTAAATTCAATTTGTTGACTGTTCCAAGCAAAATCCATTACACCCTCTGCAATTTCAACTGATTTACCGGTTGTGTTCGCATATTAATGCGATTTTTCGCTCAATACTACCTCTTTAGATAGCCCTACTCTGCTACTAGAGTATTCCTTTAGATATATGTTTGTCTATATCTAATTCTTAAAACATTGTAAAGATAAATTTGACCTAGCTAATCTTCTAGCCCACATTCCGCACCCCCAACTGGCACATACACGGAGTGAGGGGGCAAAAGTGAATCATCCGAGACAAAGCGTGAGTAAAAATACTCAATAATTTCGGTCGCGCTCCCATCACGAGTGTTAAAAATTCCTGACAAGAGACGTGAGGGTATGAGTTAAATCTGATACCAGTTAAAATTGCGATCCTCTGCGAGGGCTGCGCTAACGGTAAAAAACCAAGTTTATTACGTATCCGTAACCTGATTGATGACCAAAATGCGTTAATTGCGATCGCTCTTGGGTAACCAATCATCACCAAAAATAGTGTAAACTGGCGATCGCGATGAACGCTCAAATCAGGATTCAGCAGCCCATGCAGAAAGCATCCCAGATGAAAAATGTGGGATACAACCGGAATTGATATGACTTCTTGCTTCTACTTAATCCTGATTGACTAATAAAAAACCCCGGTTGCTTGAAGCAACCGGGGTTTTTTTCTACGGAATAACAGAGGAGTGAACTTTCACAGGTATTGATGGCAAGAACTCTGCATTTCTCACACAATCACTTGACCTGCACAGACAAATTCTAGAAAACAAATTGTTGTGTTCGCTGATTTAAAGCTGTCTCATTTCTTCTTCCAGCACCCGAACCAAATCTTGATTGCCACTGGCTTTCGCTACTTCGATGCGGTGCATCAGTTGCTTCTGAATATTAGCTCGGTGGGTTTCAGCAATTTTTTTGACGTTTTGGCGATTTGTGTTCATGGTGGACGTTCCTTATATTAAATTTGGTGTAACCTGCTACTCCTTTAATATAGCGCGAAATTGCAAAAAGTATCTAAATTTACAAAAACTTTATAAATATTGACCCAGCGACCAAAATAGTGTATACTAGACTGCGAAAGTCAATAGCCAAATCTTAACAATCAAAAACCAGAGGACATCGGGCATCGGTAGCCGTCTGTCCCCTCTCCCTTAAATTTGTGCCAAAGCCTTTGCCAAATGCTGAAGGTGTGCCAACTCATGAGTTGCCATCAGCGAAATCCGAATTCGACTGACACTCACAGTCGGAGGGCGAATGGCGGGGGCAAAAATACCCATCTCCTTCAGTTTGCTACTAGCGGTTAAAGCTGTGGCTGCATCCTTTAAGGGAAAACTGAAAATGGGCGAGAGTGAATTGGTAATCGGTAATTGGTAATGGGCGATCGCCTCATCTCGGAAATTTTGGATATTTTGCTGTAGCCTCCGTCGTCGATCGGGTTCTTGCTGTACAATCTTCACAGCTTCCAAAGCAGCAGCCGTGTCGGCTGGTGTCAATCCCGTAGTATAAATCCAAGTCGGAGCTCGATTGCGGAGAAAATCAATCACAGCAGCATCCCCTGCAACATAGCCACCCAAACTTCCCAAAGCTTTGCTGAGTGTACCCACTTGAATCAAGGTTTCTCCCGTACACCCGAAATGTTCGACACAACCAGCGCCCCTAGCACCGAAAACTCCTGTAGCGTGAGCTTCGTCTACTAATACCATACAGTTAAATTGTTTGGCCACCGCTAACAACTGCGGTAACGGGCACAAGTCTCCATCCATACTGAAGACGCTATCGGTAACAATCAAACACTTGCGGTATCGATCGCGATGTTCAGTAAGCAGAGCTCTCAAATCCTCAACATTGCAGCGATCGTATTCTAGAGTCTGAGCTTGGCTGAGTGTTGCTCCATTTTTCAGGCTGGAATGGTTGTACTTGTCAGATAATATCAAATCCCGTTTACCGACGAGAGAGGCGATCGCCCCTAAATTCGCCAAATATCCCGAACTAAAGACTAAAGCATCCTCAGTTTGTTTTAAATTAGCAATACTCTGTTCTAGCTGTCGGTGCAAATCGCGGTGCCCGCCCACTAGCCTCGAACCAGTCGTACCCGTACCAAATTCCTTAGTTGCAGCCATCGCCGCTTGAATCAACCTATCATCCCCCGCAAGTCCCAGATAATCGTTGCTAGCAAAGTTAATTAGCCAGTCCCCGGCTAATTTTACCCTAGGGCCTGGACAACTTTCGATCGATTGTGGCGATCGATACCAATTGGCGCGGTGAATAGTGTCTAAATCCTTCTCTATCCAAGCATAAGGGTCAGCGTTCATAGTGGAAAGCGATCGAGTAATAAGTTATATTGTGTGATAATCAGTTCCTCAATTTCTCAAAAGCATATGTCAGACACTCAAAAATACAGATTAGTCACCCGCAGCGATTTTGACGGTCTTGTCTGTGCCGTTTTACTCAAAGAACTCGATATTATCGAAGAAATTAAATTCGTGCATCCTAAAGATATGCAGGATGGAAAAATCGAAATAACCAACAACGATATTACCACAAATTTACCCTATGTTGAAGGTGCTCATCTAGTTTTCGACCACCATTTCAGCGAAACTCTCAGACACGAAAAAATCCAAAAAAACCATATCATCGACCCCTATGCAGCATCCGCAGCCAGGGTACTATACAAATACTATGGAGGTCCAGCCAAGTTTCCCGACATTTCCGAAGCAATGATGGAAGCTGTTGACAAATCCGACTCCGCTCAATTTTCCGAATCCGAAGTTTTACATCCAGAAAAATGGGTATTGCTCAACTTCATTATGGATGCCAGAACAGGATTAGGCAGATTTAAGGAATTTACTGTTTCCAACTATCAGTTAATGATGGAATTAATTGATTACTGCAAAAACCACAAAATCGAAGAAATATTGGAACTTCCTGATGTCAAAGAAAGAGTAGAACTCTACTTCGATCACGAAGAAAAATTCAAACAACAACTACAGCGTTGTGCCAAAGTTTATGAAAATCTAGTTGTTTTAGATTTGCGAAACGAAGAGATTATTTATGCAGGAAATCGCTTTGTAATTTACGCTTTGTTCCCCCAATGCAATATATCAATTCACGCACTTTGGGGACTGAAGCAACAAAATACTGTTTTCGCCGTTGGGAAATCAATTTTTAACAAAACTTCTCAGGTAAATATTGGACATTTAATGTTAAAATATGGTGGTGGCGGACACATGAATGCCGGAACTTGTCAAATTGAAAATGACAAAGCTAGTAAAGTTTTGAATGAATTAATTGCACAAATCGATCAAGATAGTTGAATAAAAAAAAGAAGAAGGGAAAAGCAATGGGTGCATCTGTGTTTGGCAAATATATTCATACGATGATCTAGGATGACCGCTGTAAATCTCTGGCGCGAGCTAATAAATTGTCTGCGGTCATGCTTCGCCTATGCAAAATCGGGATGCTCCCAAGGCAATTCTTCTACCACCATTATGGGGTAATATCAAATCCGTTGACATCGGAATTATTATTTCTCTGTTCTCTTTCTCTGTGTCAAGAGTGTTCTAGTAAGGTTTAATCATTGCGATACAACCGGAATTGATATAATGGGTAATGGGTAATAGGCGAAGCGGAGGCCAGAAATAATCCTCTGTAGCTAACCAACTCTCAAATTACAAATCCGGCAATTACCTATTACCCTTCGACTTCGCTCAGGGCGACGCCTATTACCGACGGGCACGGCGTACCTCATCTTACTGAGAAAGGTTATATTCTCGTTATTGTTGTTTTTCAACATCTACAGATTGCGAACTATTACCTTTCACCGAGGGTAAATGGTCTACCAAACCCATATCAAAAGCGACATCCGGCAATTCAGAAACCTGATATTTACCCGGTTCAAACAATCGTCCAGGAGTAAAACAAGGCTGTTTTAATTGTACAATTT